>JASHQK010000711.1 GCA_030039195.1 Candidatus Sulfotelmatobacter sp. | reverse complement strand
TCATCGCAGCCGACGATGCGCTCCGCTTCGGCTGGATCGACATAGGGATCATCGAATAGGCCTAGCTTGAATTTCCACAAAAGCATGGGAGCGACCAGTTCATCGAGTTGCGATTCTTTGAGTATCCGTTTCCTGACCAACTCCACCAGATGCAAATAGCAATCCGGATCGGGCAACTCAATGTTTACTCCCGCCTCCACGGCCAGTTTGCAGGATGCTTTCTTGTCGGCCGCGACAAAATGCCCATGCGTGTCAGGACGATACCCAAGTTCCCAGATTGCAAAATAATCGGAGACGGTGTATCCCTTGAAACCAAATTCTTTGCGAAGCACCTCGCGCAACAGCCACTTGCTCGCGTGCGAAGGCTCGCCATCGACCTCGTTATAAGACGGCATCACGCTAATGGCTCCAGCCTTCTGCACGGACTCCTTGAACGAATAAAAGAAAGTCTCGCGCAGCACGCGAAGAGAAACATTGGCCGGAGCGCAGTTCATGCCCGACTCCGGCTGGCCGTGTCCGACGAAATGCTTCAAAGTTGCGATCATGCGCTTCTTGTCGCGGAAGCTAGCGTCGCCCTGGAAGCCGCGAACCGCCGCAATTCCCATCCGCGAAACCAGAAATGGATCTTCACCGTACGTCTCTTCCACCCGCCCCCAGCGCGGATCCCGGGCAACGTCGACAACCGGAGTGAGGGCCTGGTGCGCGCCGCGCGTGCGGGCTTCGAGCGCAGTCGCGGTGAAGATGGATTTGACCAGTTCCGTATTGAAAGTCGCCGCCAGCGCGATCGGCTGCGGGTAGCTGGTTCCATCCACGGCGGCGTGGCCATGGAGGCATTCCTCGTGGAAGATGACCGGAGTCCCTAACCGCGTGTTTTCGATAAAAAACTTCTGAATCGCGTTGGTGGTTTCCGCCATTCGACGAGCGTTCAAGCCTTTACCGGCATCGCTCGGACGCCCAACCTGTCCGAGACCGTGGCCGTTTTCGAAAGACTCTTTGGCTTTTGCCAGATCGAAGTTGCCGTCGGCATCGACGAGAGTTTGCGGCTTCTTTTGCCAGATGCAGAGCATCTGTGCGGCTTTTTCTTCCAGGGTCATGCGAGAGAGAAGATCTTGCATTCGCTTTTCTGCAGAAATTGCAGGATTGCGGTACGGCATAATCCTCGACTTCTGGTTGCCGCGTCTGTTAAGAATCGATTGTTTAGCGCTTGTCTTCACGCTCCTGTTTCGGGCCACGGAAGATCCTCCAAGGCAAAGCTGCGTCTGTCATCGAACGTTAAGACGCATGAGATCAGTTCTCGGATGTCGAGTTCGGGACAGGCAATATACTACAGTTTCCTAGATCACCGGCGTGACACCTGTCACACCGTGTTTCAATGCGGCATCAGGCGGAAGGCATATCTCAGGATCGCGCCTACAACAGTTCCAACAAGGAGCTCGGCGGTGGGCTCATGCCCAGGTGTTGGCGTGTAGCGGATGAGGGCGTCTGTTTGAACAGTGCGGTAATTTCGCGATCCAGGATATGGAGTTGCTCCTCCCGAATCGAGGTAAAGCGAAAGGGCTGCAGATATCCCGTCATCGTCCGCATGGGGAACAGCATTTCAGCCCGGGCGTGCACGATTCCGGATCCAATGGGCAGCGTTAAAGCGACTGAAAGACGTTCTTCGACAAAAAACGCGAGATCGAGAAGGCCGCCAGTCAGGGAGATCCGCAGCAGCTTGGCGGGGATTTTTCGTTTGTTTTCCAGTTGAATAATGACAAACACGCACTCCGGCAAGAGGACGCGAGGAGCGCGTGGACGGAGGGGGCGCCGGGCGCCCGTGATCATCGCCGGCTCCATTCGGCAGACTTCTGCGAGGCGTTCTCTGCTGCAGCCAGGCTGGGCAGTGGTTTGAGGCGTCCCGTCTGACGCATTCCGTCCCAGTCGTACTCATAGGCTGTCCCGCAGTCCAGGCATATCTGATAATTGCGGCCGAACGCGTCAGTGCGCGGCCACGCGAAACGATGCAAGCAAGTTTGTTGCAGAAGGCGTTTCAGGAGTCTCATAGTTTCCCCGCATGATTTCGGATTTTCCACTGATCGAGCCAACGGTAGAAGAAGGGTTTGTCGCGTCTGGCGAGCAAAGTGTCGAGCGAAGAGAGAAGCATACTCGGGGGTTGAGACTTAAATAAGAACGTGTCAACCGACCGAAGCTTTCTTTCTGGCAGGGGACCGTAGGCGGAGAGAAGCATGATGGGAATGTGCGCTTTCAGGTTTTTCATCCGGGACGCGATTATGGCACCATCGGTGCCCGGCATCTGGTAGTCGACGACCACAGCATCGACCGCGTGCGAGCGAAAGAGCCGAAGTCCGTCTTCCGCGCTTGTGGCCTCGATAACCTGGTAGCCGCTATTTTCGAGAAAGATCTTGCGCCCGATGAGTCCACTCCACTGGTCATCGATGCAAAGGATGGTCGCTTTCCGCCGACGCTTCACTTGAGTATCCCGCTCGGCCAGAGAGGTTGATGATGAGCAACAGGATTCGGCGCAGAACCCTGCAGGTTATTGGGACGAAGTGGGTAGACTGATTGAACTATGGGCCGGCACCGATCACAAATTACGAAGGGGCACTGACGGGTCGGTTACCCGATTTCAGACAAGATCCATCGCTGGGCTGATCCGCACTGCGGTTAACCGGTGTTGGTGCGGCTCGAACGAGCAAATTGCTGGGACGGCCAAAGTTGGAGGGGCCAGCTCAGTGGATGTTATCCGTTGCCGGTTTTGGGTCCACGAGTTGCATGTACTGAGTCAGAGTGACGAAGCGATAGCCTCGGGCTTTAAGGTCTGTGATCAACTCTTGCATAGCCGCTGTCGTGGTCGACAATTCGTGGAACGCGAGAATGTGTGTATACACCCCCTGTGCTTCACGCTGTTCCACTTGCTTTAACACCGCGTCCGCCAAGGAAGGTTTGGGGCACGCGGCCTGATTTCTAGCGGTGCACAAATAGTCGAGCGAGTTCACGTCGCGCAGTGCGATGGGTTCAGACCGCGAGATGCTAAGCAGGTGGTAGCCCTGCTGTTCGAGATCGCGCCGGGCGTCATCGGGAATGGTCCAATCCGGGGGGCGGACGTAGATGGGCTGCGTTCCGGTAATAGCCTTGATCTCTTGCGCGCCTCGGTCCACATCGCCGATGACCCACCGCTCTCCCCATTTCCGTTCCGCACCGCGCAGTTCAATATGGCTATACGTATGGTCCTCTAATTCGTAGCCGCGACGCACCAACTGCTCTGCCGCGTCGATACACGTCACGCCGATATTTTCTTCATGATGTGGCTCTCCCCAAGTCTTTGGCGTGAGTCGCCATCCCACGACAAAGAACGTTGCCTTGACACCGTTGCGGTCAAGCACATTGATGAGGCTCAGTCCGGAGTGATCAGGGTTGGTGCCAAATAAAACATAGGGTCGCGGCCCGTCGTCAAAAGTAAGCGCAATGAGCTTGTCAGAGGCAAAGGCTGCGGTGACACGGAGGAAAAGAAGCGCGACGAGGATAGCCACATTGCGGGAGGACATTCCATCTCCACGACGATTTGTGCAATCGCTTACTCAATTATCGGAGACCACGATCATGGCGGCTAATTACCTTCGTTTATGGCCGCCAGGACAAACAGCGAGAGAAGGTTGTTTGTACATGGCCTCCAAAGGAGCAGGCTTCAGGTCAGGCGAAGAATTTTGTGCTTGACACTCGGCAGGTTCTTTTTTAACCTTCCGCAATTCTCGTAAGGTTTTGGGGAAAGTCTGCAAAGGATTCGAACTCAAACGCGTAAGGACCCAAGGCGGGCCTCTATGACGTGCGAAGTCTTTTGTGACTATGCTGCCCATGCCATTGCCGAGCCGTTTCCACGTCGCTACGGTTCTTTCTGTCTGAACTTCTTAAATTACTTATCTTCAGGCTGGACGCTATCAACAACTCGATCTTTCCCGGAGTTTTCGGTATGGCACTTCGAAACTGCACGCGCGTGTCTCGCTCATTCTGCGGAAGGATGGTAATCACCCTGCCGCTCGCCGTCCTAGCGCTCACATTGTCCGTTCGAGCACAAAACACCAACGGACGGGTCATTGGCATCGTCACTGATCCGCAGGGGGCGGCCGTGGTGGGGGCCAACGTCACGGTGACAAATACGGGCACCAATGTCCAATGGCGCACGGTCACCGACGGCAGCGGATCGTACCAGGTACTGGACGTGCCGGTCGGCACGTATGCGGTGACGGTGGAGAGTAAAGGTTTTGTAAAGGCGACGACCCAGCCGCAGGAGTTGACGATCAATCAGTCCCTGCGCATCGACGTTCGGATGAGGGTGGGCGCAGTGAACGAGACCATCGAAGTGCAATCGCAATCCTCTCAGGTCGAAACCGTGAACCCCACGGTCGGAGGAACGGTCACTGGCAAGGCGATTCAAGATCTGCCTCTGAACGGCCGCAACACTCTGGATTTGGCCCTGACACAGCCCGGTGTGACGCCGATCGCCGATGACATCGGGACCTACGGCACGAGCAACGGAGGCGCCACCGAAGAGGGGCTTGGCGGGATCAGCGTGGCGGGCGGCCGTGGTGATGCCATCACGTACTTGCTCGATGGCGGCATGAACAATCGAACCACGAGCAACCAAGTTGTTTTTAATCCCAATCCCGAGGCGGTGGAAGAATTCAGGCTCCTCGAAAACAACTACACGGCCGAATACGGCCGGAATGGAGGAGGCACGATCAGCGTAGTGCTCAAATCAGGCACCAACTCCTTGCACGGAAGCCTGTTTGAATACCTGCGCAATGACGATTTCAACGCCAACGACTATATTGACAACGAACTTGGTCTGCCCCGCCAGGTGCTGAAGCGGAATCAATATGGAGGTGTGATTGGCGGTCCAATCACGCTGGGCAAGTGGCTGAACGGAAAAGACAGGTTCTTCTTCTTCTTTGGCTATCAAGGGCAACGGCTGGCGGAAACCGTTAACGAGGGGTTCGTCACGACGTATACGCCCGCCGAACTAGGAGGGGATTTCTCAAATTTCCAAGGGAACGGACCGGATCCCGGCGTGGTCGGATTCCTTCAGGCACATCCCTATTACCAATCCAACCCAGCTTTAGCGGCGCAAGCAGTGATTGATCCCACAACAATCGATCCGGTTGCGCAGAAATACATCGCTGCCAGCCTCATTCCCACTTCGCCGAGTGGTCAAATATTTCCCAAGGGGGCAGAAACGGACAATGTCGACCAGTACGTCGGAAAATTTGATTTTTACGCAACCACAAACGATCGTATCTCGCTGTCTCTTGGCACCAATAAAGAACCGATTGACAATCCCTTCTTTGGAGCCAATATTCCCGGATATACTGCGGCGGATACGACTTGGGTCGATTTCGGCAATATCAACTATACCAAGACCATTTCACTTTCCACGCTGAACGAAGTTCTGATCACCGCGCAACGCTTCCATGAGACCGCTCTTCCCACAAGCCATCTTCCTACGCCGACGGAATTGGGTGTCAATATTCAATCCGACGATCCTTTCGGTCCGCCATCGCTCGCATTCGCTAGTGGCATGAATCTGGGTTTCAACCCGAATGTGACCTGGAAGTCGGATAACAACTATGCGATTGCCGATACGCTGACCTGGAATCGCGGACACCACACTTACAAGTTCGGTGGCCGCTTTGGAATTATCCAAGAGAACTCCATCTACGCGTACCAGACGAATGGAATCTTCTATTTCTCCGGACCTTATGGCATCGGGTCTGGAAATGATCTGGCAGACTTTTTGTTCGGGGCCTCGGACACGTTTTCCGAATTTTCGAAAGCGCCCAGTAATGAACACCAAAGACAATATGCGGTATTCGCCCAGGATGAGTGGAAGGCCACTCCGCGCGTCACGCTGACCTATGGGCTTCGCTACGAATACACGAGCCCTGAGACTGATACGCACGGGTACAGCTTCAGCATTGTCCCGGGCGGACAGTCGGTGAAATTTCCGGGCGCACCACTAGGATTCCTCGTCCCCGGTGATCCGGGAGCACCACGCGGTTGGTATTACCCCGACTATACGAATCTGTCGCCGAGAATCGGCATCGCCTGGGATCCGTTCGGAAACGGAAAGACCAGCATCCGTGGTGGCGGAGGATTGTTTTTTGACACGTTGAACGGCTGGATGTCGGACTGGGCAACAGACGAGGCGCCATGGGCTGGCGGAGCGTACTTTGGCTTCTCTCCAAACCAGGTTCCAACCAACGCGGTCGACACAATACTTACCGATCCTTACGGCACAGGCGGTGTGGTCGATCCGTTTCCCTCGCAGGAACCGCCGCCATCGAACATCAACTTCGCCAACGCCGGGTTCACTCCATTCCTGGGTTCCGGCAATAATTTCGTCAACATTCACCTGAAGACCCCATATATCTATCAATACAACCTGAGTGTTCAACGGCAGATCGGCAATGGATTGATGGCGGAAGTCGGGTACGTCGGGAGTTCTTCGCACAAGTTGCTCACGTGGGTAGACCAGAATCCCTTTGTTCTAAGTACCGTCGCTCAGGGGAATCCCATGCGCATTCTGAATCAGGAGCTGTTGGCGTCGAATCCCAATGCCGATCCCAACACCTATGGTTTCGCTCCAACCTTCGATGGCCTTAACCACGCCAACTACAACGGCCTGTTGAGCAGCCTCACAAAGCAGGCACAGGATGTGCGCTACCTCGGAAATGTGTTTTTTACGACGTCCTATACCTGGTCGCACAATCTGGACAACGGAACAGGCTTCAACTCGAGAGTCTCGTCCATTCCTTACTACAATCACAATCAGTTCTATGGGAACTCGGATTTTGATTTGCGTCAGAGGCTCGCCTTCAGCGGCGGCTGGGAGTTGCCCTTCGCCAAAGCGTGGGCCGACGGCCCCCAACGGCTGACCAGCGGCTGGAGCCTATACCCCATCTACTTCATTCAATCGGGAATCCCGCTCGACTTTCTTGCAGGTTTGATTCAAAGCTCCACGGACCCCGGCCCATCAGGAGCTGGGGATGCAGAGATCGTCAGAGCCGACCAGATGGTTAGCTCGCCGCAGACGCTGAACCCGAGGACTGTACAAACCTTCAGCGGAGCCACCGGCAACTTTTGGTTCAATCCCAATGACTTCCAGCAGAATGCCTGTATTAATGCCGGCACTTGCCCGCTGGGATTCTATGGAACCTATCGACGAAACTCATTCCATGGGCCGCGCCATTCCAATCTCGACATGGCGCTGGAAAAATCAACCAACCTTGTCGGCGAACGGACGAAACTCCTTTTCCGCGCGGAAGCCTTCAACCTTTTTAATCATGCTGAATTCCGGCCGCCTGAGGCTACGTCCGTAACCTCGGGAACCTTCGGCCAGATCAGCGGAACTTACGCACCGAGAATTCTGCAGCTCGCCTTGAAACTCAGCTTCTAGTTTCGTGCGGGCAAAGCTGCGAGGGTTCTCCTCGTCAAGGACGTGAAATGAGCAAAAGACGGGATCGCGTGTTGGGTATGGACCGCAACGTCACACGGCGTGATTTTCTGAACGGTTGCGCAATTGCAGTCGGCGCTTCACTGGTTCCAACGCATTCTGAGTGGTTGCATGCTTTCGGAGCGGCAGAACCCGATTTTGATCCCAAGAAGAATCCCAATTACTATCCTCCGGCCAAAACAGGAATGCGCGGCAGTCACGACGGATCCTGGGAAGTGGCGCACGCGATGCGCGACGGACAGACCTGGCCGGATCCCGTCGACGACAAGGAATCCTACGATCTTGTCGTCGTCGGTGGCGGCATCAGCGGGCTTGCCTCCGCATACTTCTTCCGCAAATTCGCCGGGGCCAATTCGAAAATTCTGATTCTGGATAACCATGACGATTTCGGCGGGCATGCCAAGCGCAATGAGTTCAAGGCGGGGAACCGCATCCTTCTTGGTTATGGAGGCACGCAGTCTCTCGAGGCGCCGCATCATTACAGCAAGGTCGCCTTCGGGCTGCTGCAGGAACTGAATATCGATGTGGACCGCTTCCACAAGTACTTTGACCAGAGTCTTTATAAGTCGATGAACTTGAAGCGTGCCACTTTCTTTGACAAAGAGACTTTCGGCAAAGACGTGCTTTTACCGGGCTTCGGGACACATTATCTGGGGCTGGAGTATTCGCAGGAGACGTTAGCCAAGATACCGATCGCCGAGCCAGCCCGCCAGGATCTGACTCGACTGCAAACCACTACAGTCGACTACCTCGCCGGCCTCAGTCCGGAGGAGAAGCGCCGAAAGCTTATCAAGACAAGCTACAAGGATTACCTGCTGGAGTATGTGAAGGTCCATCCTGATGTCATCAAGATTTTCCAGACGGCGCCTCACGGCTTATATGGCGTAGGGATCGATGCGGTATCAGCCTGGGACTGCCTGGAAATGGACTATCCGGGATTCAAGGGAATCCAACTGCAAAGCAGCGAAGACAGCCCGGAGCAGGCCGAGCCCTATATCTTCCATTTCCCGGACGGCAACGCGTCGGTCGCACGGCTGCTGGTGCGATCACTTGTGCCAGGCTCCGCACCAGGAAACACAATGGAAGACATCGTCACCGCACGAATGAACTATGGGCGCTTGGATAACCCGGACTCGAGCATCCGCATTCGTCTGAATAGCACGGTCGTCCGCGCACGGCACGTGGGTGATCCGCAAAGCGCAAGCGAGGTGGAAATTACCTATGTTCGCGGCGGACAGGCACACAAGGTAAAAGCGGCTCATTGCGTCCTGGCCTGCTGGAACATGGTTATTCCTTATCTATGTCCTGAGATGTCGGAAAAGCAGAAAGCGGCGCTGGCTTATGCGGTCAAAATTCCTTTGGTCTACACCAACGTACAGATCAGAAACTGGGAAGCTTTCCAGAAGTTGGGATTGAGTTCCATCTATGCACCTGGCGGATATTTCAACGGGGCATCGCTTGATTTCCCGGTTTCGATCGGGGAGTATCACTTTCCCAGCAAGCCAGAAGACTCCTGCGTGTTGCACCTGTTGCGCACTCCATGCAAACCCGGTTTGCCCGCAAAAGATCAGTATCGAGCAGGCCGCTATGAGCTGCTGAGCACTCCTTTTGACGTTTTTGAGCGCAACATTCGCGATCAACTCGGCCGCATGCTTGCTGGTGGAGGGTTCGATTCAGCTGGCGACATCGAAGCCATTACTGTGAACCGATGGCCGCACGGTTACGCCTATGAGTACAATCCGCTGTTCGAACCGCTCGAGCGGCCGGATTCCCAGCGACCCTGCGTCATCGGCCGACAGCCCTTCGGACGCATTCACGTCGCTAACTCCGACGCCGACGGCCACGCCTATACCAACATCGCGATTGATCAGGGTTACCGCGCAGTGCGGGAGATCACGGCCGGAGAAAAGCATGCGACGACAAGCTCGGGCGTGTAATCGAGTTGCGCTCGGGCCTGTCATCGAGAAACAGCCATGAACAAAAATCGTAGGGAGTTCCTGGGCCTCTCCGGTATAGGCTTGGCCAGTCTTGCCGGTGGCAGTCTTCTGAGTTGGACCGCGCTTTGCGAAACAGAACCTAGTGACGCCGATCCTTGCCATGCCGATCTTGTACTGTTCAACGCCAAGGTCTACACGATTGATTCCCGCATGCCGACAGCGGAAGCTTTTGCCGTGAAGCACGGACGGTTCGTTTTTGTTGGAAGTACCGCCGGAGCCAGGGCGTTCATCGGCAACCGGACTCAAACGTATGACGCGAAGCAAATGACGATTGTCCCCGGTTTCATCGATTGCCACAATCATGCGGGTGGCGACGTCCTGCTCTACGAAGTCCTCGTAGGTAACCCCTATGAAGTTGAGTTCGTGACCATCGCCAGCATCATCGACAAACTCCGCGC
>JASHQK010000710.1 GCA_030039195.1 Candidatus Sulfotelmatobacter sp. | reverse complement strand
TCGATTCTCTTCCTTGTGACTTCCCTTCAAGGTTAAGTTGAGCTTCCTGCGACCCACCCTTTCGCACAAAACGCGAGAGGATGGAGCTCCCACGGTATGGTAGATGTCAGTGGATCAAAAGGCCGGGCACCCGTCCAAAACAGCGTCTGCGCGCGCTACTTCTGGTCGGCAGTAGCGGGACTCGCGGAAGACTTCTGGAAAGGCCCTAGATGCCGTTCGTTACTAAGGTGTGTCTAGTACTGCCCCCCTCGCTGCTAACATTGGCTCTTAATCAGCCAGAATTAATTTCTGCAGGAACGGTGCAGCCGTGCCCAGTTCGAACGCAAGGTCTAGTCCTAATCAGGCTGGCCGTCCCGCATTAGGAATGGTCGCTTGGTTCTGGCTACTCCTGGGATTTGTTTACTCCGGCGGCTACTTCCACGTCGCTACATTAGACAGCCGCCTTTTGCCAGGGCTTGTGCTTGCGTCGTTACCCCTGATTCAAGCCATTCTGATTCCAGCGTATGTCTCGCAACAAACGTTTGTCGACGCAAAACAAGCCCTTATCTGCACTGCGGCGGCGGCAGTAGCCTTTGCTGGACTCGCCCAAGATGCCTACGGGTTGACGAAGGGGTTTTTTTCAAGTCCTCGTGCCGTTTGGGATTATGGTCTGCTCGCACCTGGATACGTTTGGACCATCCTGATTCTCGCCGGTCTTGCGGGCGGAATGGCGCTCGGAACGTTGCGCTGGCGCATGCAGCGGACGCAACAGCAGGCCTCGACTCCCCAGCCCACTCTGTCCCGCTGGCATCTGTACTTTCACTCGGCCATCCTGTGGATCGCAACTCAGGCGCTCTGGTTCTGGCTCATGGAGGTGCAGCGGCGCCTTTTCCCTCCCGATGGCAGCCAAGTCCTGCTCAGCATAGCCGGTTCGCTCCTTATTGCCCCGCTCCCCATCTTTTTTCTCCCTCGCAAAGAGACCAGCCGATGGATTCTTGCGCTGAGATACTCTGCATTGAGTGCGATGGTCGTAGTGGCGTGTTTCATGCTGTTAGTCGTAGCTGTTATTGTGGCTCACATCCCGAACGGAATCATACTCTGGGCCGGATTTCCTTTGCCGCTTGTCATGGCGTGGATTCTCTGTTTGCCCTGGGTATTTCTGTATCTTTGGTCGACGCCACTACCAAGGCGGCCGAATGTTTCCCAGAACCTGTCCGCAGTTGCGCCCCTTGTGTTTCCCGCGGATTGGGTAATCGTCAGCTTGTCTATGCTTGCGCTTTTGGCCACGTGGCCGGCTGGGCTATTCGCTACTTCGCCGGTCTGGCTGGGGTGGAACGGAGTTGGATGCGCGCAGTCGTATTCTTCCCAGCCGTATGAATATTGGTTCTGGAAGGGCTACAAGGGAGTCTCCCGCGAAGTCCTGAACGAGGACCCGATCATTTTTCGGCCCGCAGTAAACCCAAATTTCTGCATCACGGTACCGGCGCAGAAGCTTCGCGACCGCGAGTCCATCGACCGGGGCTATCGTCTGGCCGCGCGAACATGGATTTACCTCATCGATCCCGACCAGTGGGAAAGCGAAAGCACCCGGGTAAAGCGGGATGGGGTTGCCCGTCTGATTGGGCACGATTTCTCGTCCTACGAGGAACTAACCGCCTGGTGGGAGCAGAATAGTGAGTTTCTGACCTGGTCCGATGAGAACCACTGGCTGGAGATACGTAAGACTGACTGGCAGATCGCGCATCCGAACGCCTGGTCGCTTCCGCCGGAGCAGAGCGTCGTAGAGCGGCTTCGTGATCAGGGGCCGGCATGGTTTTACTGGTCCGATTTTCAGGTCAACGACCCCGGCCTTTTTGGATCTGCGATATTGGATCGCGAGGCAAGATTGCGTGGTCTGAAACTTTTCGTGTCCGACAGCATCGAGGTCCTCACCGGGGACAGGCAGCGTCGCACGCGGGAATATCTGCTCCGTCTCACCGGCAAAGAGTACACGACCGAGGATGAGTGGTACGACGCTCTCCACGCGATTCCCTTTAACGATCCGCGCTACAACGAGTCGTGGAAGGCTACTGGCATGGTGGCCGACTTGTGCCTTCGCGGCCAGAGCGGCATTCATTGTCCAGCCGCGGCACTGAAACTATTGAAGGAATTAACCGGCAATCCCTTCGATTCACCCCAGCAGTGGGTGCAATGGTGGCACAATAACGCACGGAGGATAGAACTCTCTCCAGATGGACGAACGCTCTTGACCAGAGATGATTAACCCACTAATTGGCGAATCACGAGGCAAACTAGAAGTTGAGAACAGCGGGGTGCGGCAGAGCTACGATGAACTTGCCAGTGAAATGAACTTGCTAGTGAAACGCTCTGGGAGTATGGGGACCTGCCGCTGCCGACATTGCCTTGTGATTCAAATCACAGACCGCCTCAAAACCAACGAATTACCGTGAGATGTAATCTTTCCTACGAGGTCCTCATGGCAACTGCTTCCCAGATCACCCGTGTCCTGAATCATAAGCTCGAATCGAAAATCATGAGCGCGGCCGAAGCCGCCGCTTTGATCCGCTCCGGCGATCAGATCGGCATGAGCGGATTCACCGGTTCCGGCTATCCCAAGGCCGTTCCGATCGAACTGGCGCACCGCATCGCCGAAGCCCATTTCCGCGGACAGAAATTCCAGGTCAGCGTGTTTACCGGCGCTTCGACCGGCCCGGAACTCGATGGCGCGCTCGCCATGGCCGGAGGTATTCATCTGCGTCTTCCCTATCAATCCGATCCCGAGACCCGCAAGCGCATCAATGCCGGCGAGATGGAATATATGGACGTCCATCTCAGCCACGTTGCGCAGTTTGTGGAGTACGGATTTCTGGGCAAACTCGATGTCGCGCTGATTGAAGTTACGGCCGTGCTCGAAGACGGACGCCTGGTTCCCAGCTCCTCTATCGGCAACAACAAGACCTGGATCGATCAGGCCGAGCGCGTGATTCTGGAAGTGAATTCCTGGCAGCCCATGGCGCTCGAAGGCATGCACGATATTTATTACGGCCTCCAGCCGCCGCCGAATCGGGTGCCGATCCCTCTGACTAAGCCCGGACAGCGCATTGGCACGCCCTATCTGAAGGTCGACCCGGAAAAAGTGGTTGCGATCGTAGTCACCGATTCCCCCGACCGCAACAGTCCGTTCAAACCGCCGGACGAGGCTTCCAAGAAAATTGCCGGCCACATTCTCGACTTTCTTGGTTGGGAAGTGAAAAAGGGCCGCATGCCGGAGAACCTGCTGCCGCTGCAATCGGGCGTGGGCAACATTGCCAATGCGGTTCTGTTCGGACTGGAGGAGGGTCCGTTTGACAACCTCACCTCATATACGGAAGTGATTCAGGACGGCATGATTCGGCTGCTGAAATCGGGCAAGCTGACCAGCGCCTCGGCGACCGCATTTTCGCTCAGCCCCGAGATGCTGACCGAGGTCAACGCCAATATGGCCAGCTATCGCGAGCAAATCGTCCTGCGGCCGCAGGAAATCTCGAACAATCCGGGGATCATTCGACGCCTCGGCGTCATCGCCATGAACGGCATGATCGAGGCCGATATCTACGGCAACGTGAATTCGACCCACGTGATGGGATCGCGCATCCAGAACGGAATCGGCGGCTCGGGCGATTTCGCCCGCAACGGATATCTGTCGATTTTCATGGCTCCGTCGATTGCGCAGAAGGGAACGATCTCGACGATTGTGCCCATGGCGTCGCATGTCGACCACACGGAGCACGATGTGCAAGTCGTCGTAACGGAGCAAGGGCTGGCCGATCTGCGCGGACTTTCGCCGCGGCAGCGGGCGCATCTGATCATTGAAAAATGCGCCAACCCGGACTACAAGCCGTTGCTGGTTGATTACTTAGCCCGCGCAGAGCGCCTCTCTTATGGGAAGCACACGCCGCATCTGCTGACCGAATCACTGGGCTGGCACAATCGCTATCTTCGTACCGGCAACATGCGCCCGAAGGAAGAGAACTGAGACGCTCACATCTGTGTCATCCTGAGCAAGCGTTCTTTGCGCAGCGAAGGACCTGGGCGATCCGCGCGAAGCGTCGCAGGGTTTTGCGACGCAACCCCCGCGCGTTTGGATCGCTTCCTCTCAAAAGATCACTCCGTGTCTCGGTGCCTCCGTGGTGAAATGGACTTGGCTCTATAATCCCGTCATGTCTTTCCTGCGCTACTTGATGCTGCTCTCTCTGATCGTCTGGATTGGCGGCCTGATTTTCTTCGCCTTCGTACTCGCGCCAACCGCGTTCCAGGTCTTGCCGACGACGCATCTCGCCGGCAACGTTGTCGGACGCGCGTTGAGCAAGCTCCACTACATCGCCATTATTTGCGCGATCGTGTTCCTGCTCAGTTCGCTGATCTACAACTGGCTGGCTGAGGG
>JASHQK010000709.1 GCA_030039195.1 Candidatus Sulfotelmatobacter sp. | reverse complement strand
CATTCGCGTGGACGATCAGCAGGTGCAAATCGGTGGTGATCCCGTGCTCGTGCGGGCGACGAACGAAAACAATGGGACGTCCGACACGGCGAGTTCCGCTAAGTCGTTCACGGAGCTGCTGAATACGCAGTCCTGGATTCCTCTCCCCGATCTTTTTGCAAAACAGCCCAAGAAGGATGATCCGGAGGCTGCGCTATTCGAAGCCGAGTCGTGGGTGGTCATGCACTATGTAATCCACGAAAAGAAACTCTCGGAAACGGGTAACTACCTTGGGCTCGTCTTCGTCCAGCACTTGCCGGTTGCCGATGCGGTGCAACAATCTTACGGAATGTCGGCCGCGCAACTGGAGCAGGCGGTGAAAGATTATTTCCATTCGCTGACTGCGCTGCAGACGGCGCTTAAGGGAGGCGGATCAAACTCCGCCCAGACGGCCCAGCCGTACCAATATGCCGCGCTCGTGAAACCGGATGATTCCGCCATCGTCTCCAAGCCGTTTCCGCAAGACGATGCGCGCGCCATCTCTGCCGAGGTGCAGATTCGCATTCCGGAGCGCCGCGACCTCGGGCTGCAGGCATTGAAAACGCTCGCCACCACGCCTACGGCGGCCGACATCAAGGCGGAAGCCCGGAATGAGCAAAGAGAGAAGGAGCGTAACCGATCCGATGCCGATTCCGACACGCTGCCCACTTCCGCCATGGGCAGTGAGCTGGCGCATCGCGTGCTCGCCTGGGATGACATCCAGCACAACCAGTTCGACGAGGCGCTGGGGGAACTCGGCGATGCCGCCATGCTCGACCAGCGCGACATGTGGATCCGGTACTATCTCTCCATTCTCAAATACCGGATGGCTCAAGCCAAGCGCACAGACATTGCCGGGTTGGCCAATATGCTCATGGATCTCAGGTCCGTGCTGGAGTGGTATCCGGAGATGGCCAATGCCTACGACCTGCTGGCGATGGCGCGGAACGAGGGTGGAACTACGCCCGCCGCCATGCAAGCCGAACGCGCCGCGATGAACCTCGCACCGCGGGACGAACTTTACGTCTATCACCTGGCGCAGATCTACATCGCGGGAAAGAAGTGGGACGCGGCGCAAGCCCTGCTGGAGCGTCTGAAATCGAGCGATGATCCGCAGGTGGCGCAACTTGCGCAACAGCGGCTGGACGAAATCGGCAACCAGCGCAAGTATGGCCTGTCGGCGGCGGGCGGGGCCCAGACGCAGTTTGCGCCACAGAAATCACCTTTCGACGTTCTCGATGAGGACGCCGCCAAACGCGCGGCCGCAGAAAAACAGCAGGAATCGAGCGAGCAAGCCGACACGCGCCCCACAAAATACATCAAGGGAAGGTTGATCGCCGTCGACTGCTCGCAGCCTCCGGTTGCGGTCTTGACCGTGTCTGCCGAAGGTGTGCTTCTGAAGTTGCGCGCCACGGATTACAAATCGCTGTTGCTCATCGGGGCCGATGATTTCTCTTGCTCCTGGCACGATCGCCAGATCGCCGCAAACTACAAGCCTGGCGGCCTGTCTGACGGCGATCTGGTGTCGCTGGAACTGCGCTAGCCCAGGTCTGCAGTCGGGGTGGGCGCCTCAGACTGTCTGACCGAATTTGTGAAAAAGTTTGCAAACCCGCCCATGAGCCGGCTCGGAACTCTAACAGTAGAAAGCCTCAATATGGCACCTTCCTTGCACTTCTCCACTTGCACGTTTCCCCATTTCCGGGGGAAAATCATGCGTTCCCTAATCGCGGTTTTCTCGCACCGCAGCCCAGGGCTTTATGAGCGAGGAGGTTGAAATGAGACCCCGTACTTTTATCCTGCTTCTTGCGTGCGCTTTGCTGGCGGTTAGCGTTTTTGCCCAGCAAGGCACTTCGAGTTCGAGCGCGCAGACCTCAGCCACAGCGTCGTCCACTTCTGCTGGCCCCGAGTCTATCCGTGAGCCGCTGACCGATCAGAAGCCCATCAACTTCTGGGACGGCGACGATCCCAATGTGGTGAATCTCGTCACTCACCCGTTCGCTCGCAAGGCGTGGATCAAGCGCTATCTCGCTCCCGTTCGCGACCGGCTCAACGAACTCGACGAGATCACGAATGAGAATGCGACAAAAATCAAAGACATCGATTCCCGCTCCCAGCGTGGCATTCAACTCGCTTCCGACAAAGCCGACTTAGCCACGCAGCATGCTTCCGCCGCCAGCGCGCAGGCGCAAACCGCGCAGACTTCCGCAAACCAGGCTTCGACCCGGGTTGCGGCCGAGGAGCAGGTTGTCTCGAATCTCGACCAGTATCGAGGGACGGCGCAGACCGAAATCCTTTTCCGTCCCGGCCAGACGGTCTTGAGCAAGCAGGCCAAAGACGCGCTCGATCAAATGGCTGCGCCGCTGAAGAATCAGCACAGCTACGTGATCGAGATCCATGGCTTCTCTTCCGGACGCGGGCAGGCCGCCATCGCCGCTTCCCAGAAAATGGCTGACTCGGTCGTACGGTATCTGGTCGAGACTCATCAAGTTCCGGTCTACCGGATCTTCGTGGTCGCGATGGGTGATGCCCCGGTGAGTGGCGAGGCCAGTACACGGCACATCGTCGGGGGACGAGTCGAGATTAACCTGCTGAAGAACGACGTCGTCAGCACCGCACAACGGTAGGCCAGTTTTTATTTTGGAAAAGGGCGAGTCCTTCCGGATTCGCCCTTTTTCTCGGCGCGCGCGTCCAGTGCTTCCATTTCCCGCCGATGCTATACTTTCAACCTGTCCAGAGTGAGGTGATCTATGAAACTGGGGACCTTGCTGGCAGCCCTTCTCCTGATCGTTCCTTCCCTCGTCGCACAAGATTCCGACGAACTGATGCGTGGTCCTGACGGAAACACCACCTACCACGTAAATGGCATCAGCGTTCGTCCGCTTCCGGGCCAGCCCTTTCATGGGAGAAGCACGACGGAATGGACGCGTACTCTCGAGGATGGCAGTGTCGTCACTACACATCTGTTTGCAATGGTCGCGCGCGACAGCCAGGGTCGCATCTATCGGGAAGGCCGCAACTTTGTGCCGGTCAACTCTGAGCAGGAACCCAAACGCTTTCGCTTCTTCATTTTCGACCCGGTCACGCATACTCGAACTCTTTGCCTGGTCGCCAGCCACAGCTGCGAAGTGACCAGTTATTTCGCCTCCACTTCATTCAAGCTCATGCCCGTTGGGCCATTCGACGATGGCAAACGCACATTGGCTCGCGAGAGCTTGGGAAACGACGTAATGGATGGCATCAATGTGGTGGGAACGCGCGAGACGGTCACCATCAATGCAGGGGTCGTCGGCAACAGCCAGGCGCTATCGATCACCCGCGAATTCTGGTATTCGCCGGAATTGCAGGTGAATCTGGCAGTGACGCGAAAAGATCCGCGGGAAGGGACGCAGGTGATTCGCCTGCACGAGATAACCCGGTCAGAGCCCGATCCAAATATGTTCAAAGTCCCGCAGGGCTACGTCGTTCACGACGTGCGCAATAAGCCGGCAAGTCCGGAAAATTAGCTGG
>JASHQK010000708.1 GCA_030039195.1 Candidatus Sulfotelmatobacter sp. | reverse complement strand
CGGAAGCAGATTATCGACAAAGCTTGCTCCACCACATCGGAATTCGCCCAGATTCAGAATCGCATTCTCTCGTAGTGGGATTGCAGGACGCCCAACTGGCCAGCCTTCAGTGCTAGTGCTCGACTTGAAACATCTCCATCCACACCCCGTGCGTAACTTCCGGGGATAGCAGAAAACTCGCCCCATAGAAGCCTTTGTAGGTTTCTATTTTTCTTCCCGTCCCGGCCTCAGCGAATTTGAGGGCCTTGGCTAGATCGGCTACCTCGATGCTGATGGCGATGATTCCTTCGTCGTGATCGGATAGATACTTTGTGAGCAGACCATCCTTATCGCTCGAGTCCAGAAGCAACAGCACGCCAAGTCCAGCCTTCACTTCCCGACCGTGGGCACCGAGAAACTTGGCCTCGCGAGATTCTCCGATTTCGAAGCCACCATCGCCAAGCGTGCGTAACTGTGCATCCGCATTGTGCACGGCAAACCATGCCGCATGAATGCCAATCGCCGTGTTGGGATGGTCCATCCGGCCCTCAGCGCGGGCCTTATCCTTCCAACTGCTAGAAAGGTATTCGATCAGGAAAATCGGTATGGTGAACGTCTTTTTGTTGGCGGTCGGCTTGTCAGCGGTGCTCACGTCGTACCACATGGGGGGAGGCGGTGTGGTCTCACCTTCTTTCATGATGCTGCCGGGGTTGGGGCCGTCGACATCGAAGTTGTGAGCCTTCAAGTAGTCGGCCGCAGCTCTTGCAGATGAGACGTCGATGCCAAGGAACATCGCGCCTTCATGCTTAGTCACGAAGTCAGCGACGTCGGCGGCATCGCTGTGTACACTGGGCGTGCCTCCGGTGACCGCGAGCAGTTCCAAATAGCTGTTATTTTGGAGACTGACGCTGCAATTGGAAAGGCCTCCGGGAAAGTGGCCTCCCTTGCTGACCTTGAAACCAAGCTGTTCGTAGCCGTGTTGGGTTTGGGCGAGGTCACGAACTCCAATACCGACGTGATCGACACCCCACCCTTGCCCGATAAGACTCTGGGCTGGAGCGGAAGTGGTCTGAGCGGATAACGTCACGGTCGCTAGAAGTAGCAACGACCCAAGATGAACGTGAATCGCCATACACCCTCCATTTGGTCAGTGGGGATTCTACGCGGACGCGGGTCATCTGTGGAATTCGCGGCGACTCAGGATCGGCTATTCTCGTAGCACTATGACGGATGACGAACGGATGCAGCGAGAGGCAAATCTGATCGCCACGATCAGAGCAAAACTCCCCGACTTTGCGAGGATGTGTGCCGATGACACGGAATTGGTAATGCTCCACCAAGTCGCCTTTGCCGCCGACTACCAAGAAGACGAGTACCTGCTGCTCGGCATGGCGATCAAATATGCCGGACTTCGTGGGAAAGAAGTACATGTGATCGGGAAAAATCGGAGCAGTCTTGCCGAAGAAGAGAGGATAACGTCGCTCGTGGACTTGACTTCGATGAGACGCCAGCGGCCGTCGCGCCGTCGATGCAAGATGTCCACTTTCACGAGCACGCCGCCGTGCTCGAACACTCCTTCAAAAATAGCTGGGATTTCTGGGTTGGCGACTAACTCTCGTGTGGTGCGGATCGCCTGATCGAGACTGCGCTCGCACACCTCCACTCCTCTGGGGAAGAGCGGGCGGGCGAGCATGCCGACCTCATGCCCCTGCTGGATGATGGCTTGATCGGCGGCACTCGGCTCCTCCGCGAGTTCCGGCGAGTGAACCTCGAAGTAAAGGCGCTTGAGGCACTGTACGCCCGCGCAGAACTTGCTCTTTGAGATTCTGATGCTCATCGCAGCGTTTCCTCCTGCATCGAGGGCTTCATTTCAGCCCTGCTTTCACGACGCGCAGATACAGTTCCTTGGCGTCATCGAACAGCCCTTGCTGCATATAAACGTCTGCCAGCAATTCGAGGTTTTCCGGCGTAGGCTCCGTCTCGATCAGCCTCAGCATCAGCCCTGCTGCTTTTACCGTCTGTCTTTGCGACAGGTAATATCGAGCACGTTCTTGAATAGTCATTGCTCCTCCTGCCACTTGCGCACCGTCTCGCGAAGGTCGCGGATTGCTTTGCGTCCGGCAACTCTTTGCTCACAGGGACGTTTCGTGGACGTAATCCTTGTCACACAGATAGAGACGGTCGCTGTTTGGCTTTTCGAGATACGTGGTCGCCTTCGCCCGGCAACCCAGAATCTCGCATCGCGGGTACGGCAGGTCTTCGCGCCAGTCGCCCGGCACGACAAATACGTCATACGCGTGCTCGACGCCTTTGTTTCGGTGATCTTCTGCTTCATACAAATCAAACGTCACGGCGACATTTCGGCTTTTGACATCACCGTTTTCATCAATAGACAACGACGTCAGCACGAATACGTGGCAATAATCATCCATGATTTCTCCTCCGGCATCATCGTCCCGTCGTCAGTCTGCGTTCTGGCTGCGCATGCTCTTAGCTTGGAGCGAAATCGCGTGCAAGGTTGCCCGCAGTTCGCGGTCGCCCTTCGCTCGGCTGATGAAGTCTTCGTTCTTTCTGCTCCGCTGCCAGCGGCGCAACAGCACCAACCAAACGGGCGCAAACACCGCAAACGGAGCCATCGCGAAAAATTCCGACCTACCTGTGAGAGTGTGGAGCAGCGGTCGAGACACAAGCGAGAAAATTAGTTCGGCTAGCGCCGAACCAAACCAACCCATCACCATGAACCCGATTGACTTTCCAACCGTACACACCATGCCGCCTTCCGTATCGCGCCAGTGCGCCAGCCTGCCCTCGCGCTGCGCCTTCCTAACCGTGTGCCAGTGGCAAATCAGAGTCATCCAGAACCCGCACGCGAACGGACCCGTGAGCATGTAGATCGTAGCCATGTCCGCCACGCTCTTGTGCGACAGGATGACCCAAAACGGCACGGTCACGTACAGAAGGGGAGCCGAGGCGAAGAACAGGATCAGCACGATGTTGATGATGACCATTCTCACGATGTAGCGGAAAAAGCTATTTAGGATTTCCATCGTTTCTCTCCAGTCTTGTTATTGCCTGACCACTGTCGTCATGCCGCCGTCACGCTGTGGCTTTGGGGGAATCTTCGCCGCCGAGGTATCGCAGAGTGCCCGCAGCCGTTCCCTGTACTTCGCGGTCATCATCGAGACAGTCTCGATTGCCTTGGCTGCTTTCTTTAACTCGCGCTCGACCTCGTCAAGGTCAACGAATGTGCGCCGAATTTCGTCCGCCAGCGCGGAGTTCTTCTGAAGGAAGTCCGCACCCTCGGTTCGCATCTGCTCGAAAATGGGTTTGAGCACTTCGAGGTCGCGGGGAAGCCATTGACGGGTCGTCCGCAGAATCCAGACGCCAATCGAACTCTCCACTATTGGTATAGGCAAATTTGGGCGGCGGCGGCTAGAAATCGGGAGGAAAAATGGTAAGCGTTACCAAAGATATTTCTGGGATTACTGCTCGTGCAGGGATACGCGAGCCGTGCATTGTTGCCTTGCGCGGCAAGGCGACGTCCCAGCGTAGACTTCAATCAATCTCGCCATTTCGCCCACTGATCGGGTGTTCGTGCTTACCGGAGCAGGCGTAAGCGCCGAGAGCGGGATACCTACGTTCCGTGGCGTCGGCGGGCTGTGGCGCAACTACCGGATAGAAGAAGTAGCATCGCCGCATGCGTGGCGTCGCGATCCTCAGTTGGTTTGGGAGTTCTACTCGATGCGTCGGAGAGTCGCAGCGACAGCAAAACCCAACCCGGCACACATCGCGCTCGCGACTCTCGAACAGAAGTTGCAGGAACGCTTGTTCCTCTGCACCCAGAACGTGGACGATCTTCACGAGCAGGCAGGATCGAAGCGCGTTATCCACATGCACGGCGAGCTTTTCAAGAGCCGCTGCGACAGGTGCAGCCGACCGCCGTTCCACGACACAAACACCTACGATCCTTCAGCAGAGCTACCCCGGTGCGACTGCGGCGGCAGGATTCGCCCGCACATCTGCTGGTTCGGCGAGGTGCCGTTCGAACTGGATCGAATCTTCCGCTCTCTGGATGAATGCTCGATCTTCATGGCTGTCGGCACGTCGGGCGTTGTGGAGCCAGCCGCGAGCTTTGTTGCTCACGTCAGCAGTCGTGCGCGAACGATCTATGTGGGAGCGGAAGAACCTGCGAATGCCTCGGCGTTCACGGAATGTCTGATCGGGAAAGCTGGAGAGATTTTGCCTGCTTTACTCCCCACCTAAAATGACCTTGACTCTGGAACCGATTCCGGGGTTTATGCTGACTGCGGAAGGTGAAAGCCTGTGCGGCCAGGAGAGGCGAACGACACTTTTCACAAACGCTCGCATGTGAACTGAATCGGAAGAATCCGAAATTTGAGCGTAAC
>JASHQK010000707.1 GCA_030039195.1 Candidatus Sulfotelmatobacter sp. | reverse complement strand
TTATTACGAAAATATGGTGGAACTGGGAGCGCGGTTGTCGAAGATTGCTCCCATGCCCGGACCGCACCGTGTGTATTACGGCAATTCCGGTGCGGAGGCGATTGAATGCGCGCTGAAACTGGCGCGCTATCACACCAAGCGGCAGAACATCATCGCCTTCTATGGAGCATTTCACGGGCGCACTATGGGCGCGCTTTCCCTGACCGCGTCCAAGCCGCAGCAGCGCAGGAGATTTTCGCCACTGGTCCCCGGCGTGACCCACGTTCGCTATCCCGATATCTATCGCGGATGCGCGGGCGGTCCGCAAGAGGCGGAAAAATTTGCCCTGGGCTGTGCGCGCTTCATCGAAGAAAAACTGTTTAAGACGACGCTGGCTCCCGAGGAAGTCGCGGCCATCTTCGTCGAACCGGTTCAGGGCGAAGGCGGCTACGTCATCGGTCCGACCGTGTTCATGCAAGAGTTGCGGCGCATCTGTGATCGGCACGGGATCATGCTCGTCGTCGACGAAGTCCAGAGTGGAGTCGGCCGCACCGGCAAGTGGTGGGCCGTCGAGCATACCGGCGTCGAGCCGGATATGGTTTGCATGGCCAAGGGCATCGCCTCCGGCATGCCGCTCGGCGTTACTCTGACCCGCGCCGAGATCATGGACTGGGTCCCCGGTTCGCACGCTTCCACATTTGGCGGAAATCCGGTGGCGATTGCAGCGGCGCTGGCCACTTTGGACGTGATCGAAAAAGAGCATCTGGTCGAGCACTCGGCCCAGGTCGGCGATTACATGCTGAAGCGCATGGCGGACTGGCCTTCTCGGCTGAGGGTGGTCGGAGATGTGCGCGGCCGCGGCTTGATGATCGGCGTCGAGATCGTCAAGGATAAGCTGACCAAGGAATACGGAAACGTCGAGCGCGACCGCATCGTCGAGATGGCGTTCGAAGACGGTGTGTTATTCCTAGGTTGCGGGCCAAGCACGATCCGAATCTGTCCGCCGTTGGTGGTCACGAAAGAGCAGGCGGATGTCGCACTCGACGTGCTCGAACAGTGCATTCGATCGGTAGGCGCCTGAAATCGAATTGGTCGGCTGGCGTGCTCTTGCTTTATAAATAAAGAACCACACGCCAGCCGGACGAATCTCGATGGACTGGAACTCGCGACGCATCACCGCCATTCTGGAAAACGCGCTGCTCGAAGACCGGGCGACGCGCGACGCGACCGGCTACTCCTGCGTCGATCCGAACCAGCGGGCCTCGGCCACAATTCTCGCCAAGCAGGACTGCATCCTGGCCGGCATCGGCTGCGTCGCGCGCATTCTGGATGTTTTTGCCGCACTCGATGGCGCGGTCACTTCTCACTACGAAGTGACCACCCATCCCGAGATCTTTGACGGAGTGCGCCTGCACCAGGGGCAGTCGGTTGCCGTCATTCGCCACAATGCCCGCGTAATCCTTTCCTGCGAACGCGTGATCCTGAATTTTCTCCAGCGCATGAGCGGCATTGCCACCTTCACCCGCAAGTTTGTGGAAGCGGTCAGCGGCACACGGGCACGCATCCTTGATACTCGCAAAACCGCGCCCGGCTTGCGCGTGATCGACAAATACGCGGTGCGCTGCGGCGGGGGACAAAACCACCGACTGGACCTTTCCGACGGTGTCCTCATCAAGAACAACCACATTGCGCTTGCCGGCGGTATTGCCGAAGCGCTCGAACGAGCGCACCGCAACCGGCGCGGTTCGCAGCCGATCGAGATCGAGGTCCGCAGTCTGGCGGAACTGGAACAGGCGCTGGCCCACGGCGCCGAGGCCGTGCTACTCGACAATATGTCTCCGGAGGATGTGAAGCGCGCGGTTGAGCGATGCTCGCAGTCGCCCAAGCAAGATGGCAGCCGGATTCCGATCGAGTGCTCTGGCGGTATTCGGCTCGAAAACGTCCGCGCCTACGCTGAGGCTGGTGTGGATTTCATTTCCGTGGGCCTGCTTACCCACTCCATTCACGCGGTCGACATGAGCCTGCGCGTTGTGGCAGCGTGATTGCAAGTCCAATTGACCACAAAGGAGACGAAGGTGCACGAAGAAACCCGCGATTTACAGCCTTCGTGTGCTCTCTCAAGATTCATGTAGGGACGGCCGCCCTCGGCTGTCCGGTCGAGCGAAGCTCGGCAGCCCTTCATGCCCCGGCTGAGAGTAAATACGCTCACAGAGATCTCCGTGGCTTGCCTACCCGTTTGTCGTTTCGCCTCAATTCGCGCATAATTTCCGCATCAGCGTTGCTAAGAAAACTCGACGGCGTGCACTACCGAGTCGCGGAATAACCGGCGATGCGGTGTCGCAGCATCAGCCCACAGACGTTCGTCTGGGTCGCATCGTGCGCCTGCTGATGGAGCATGCGACTGTTGTGGTCAGCGGCACCAAGATTTCGCAAGAGATCTCATGCAGCCGGTCGGAAGTCTGGCGTTTGATCGAACAACTGCGCAGCCTTGGCGTCGATGTCGCCGGACATCCCGCCACCGGTTATCAACTGCGCTCCGTTCCCGATCTTTTGTTGCCCGAGATTCTTCGGCCTCTTCTGCGGGGCACGATTTTCGATTCTGAAATCCATCATTTCTACAAGATCGGCTCGACCAACACTGCAGCCATGAGGGCTGCGGGCGAAGGGGCAGCGGAAGGCAGCGTGTTTCTCGCGGAAGAGCAGACGTCAGGACGTGGCCGCGGAGCGAATAGCTGGCACTCGCCGCGATCGACCGGGATTTATTGTTCGGTGATCTTGCGGCCTGCCCTGCCTCCTTCCGAGGTTCTTGCGCTTTCGCTCGCAGCGGGACTGGCGGTGCACGATGCGATTCGCCAGATCGATTCGCGAATCGTTGCCGATCTGAAGTGGCCCAACGATGTGTTGATCAACGGCAAGAAAGTTTGCGGCATTCTCACCGAGATGAATGCCGAGGCCACACGAGTGCGTTTCATCGTCGTGGGAGTCGGTATCAATGTGAATCAGGCTAGCTTCCCCGAGGACTTGGACGCGGTCTCGCTGCGGCAAGCCACAGGCAGCGAGTGGTCGCGAGTCGAACTCGCCGCCGCCTTGCTAAAATCACTGGATTGCGAATATCGCGAGATTGTTGCCAGCTCTCGCGCGCGGGAATCGATCCTGCGCCGGTTCGCGGAAAATTCGTCGTGGATTCGCGGCAAGTCTGTGAGCATTACGGAAAACGGCGGATCGATTGAGGGGATTACCGAGGGGCTGGACGAGCGCGGTTTCTTGCGGGTAAGAACCGCGAACGGAGTCGAAACAGTGTTGAGCGGTACGGTGCGAGCCAAATAAGCACTTGCTCGCTCGTAATGTCCGCCAATTGCTAATTGCCAACTGCCAACTGCTGACTGCTGGTTCTCTTATGCTTTTTGTCCTCGATGTCGGAAACACAAATACAGTGCTCGGCGTTTTCGCCCGGACCGCGTCATCTCACGCGGAAGACGAGGCCGACCAATCCCCACGCTACGACCGGCTGTTAGCCAACTGGCGCGTCGCGACCTCGCGCACCAGCACTCCCGACGAATACGGAGTGCTCTTCCGCAATTTGTTTTCTATGGCGGAACTGGAGGCAAAAGCGATTCACGGCATCGTGATTTCTTCCGTGGTGCCGCCTCTGGATCCCGTGCTGCGGCAGGTCTGCGAGCGCTATTTCAACCTGCGTCCACTATTTATCGAGCCCGGAGTCAAGACCGGCATGCCGGTGCAATACGACAATCCGGCCGAAGTGGGTGCCGATCGCATTGTGAATGCCGTCGCCGCCTATGAAAAGTATGGTGGCCCTTGCGTGATCGTCGATTTCGGCACAGCGACTACATTCGACTGTGTCTCCACCAAAGGCGAGTATCTCGGCGGGGTGATCTGTCCCGGCATCGGCATCTCGGCCGATGCCCTGTTTGAACGGACCGCGCGTCTGCCTCGTGTCGAAATCCGTAAGCCGGCTCGGGTGATAGGAACCAATACAGTTGGCAGTTTGCAATCCGGTCTCTATTACGGATATCTCGGACTGGTAGACGGCATTTTGGAGCTTCTGTTCAAGGAACTGGGTGCCGAAACCCGTGTGGTCGCGACCGGCGGCCTGGGGCCGTTGATTGGGACGGGATCAAAATACATCAAGCATGTTGACGACTTCCTGACCCTGGAAGGCCTGCGCATCATCTGGGAACGCAATACGCGCCGCGACCCGGGAGCAAAAGCTTCGCCAAAAGGAGCAGCGAAACCGCCGGCAGAGTCCCCGCAGAAAAAGTCCACCGAACGGGGATCACCCGAGCGGCAGCGGGAGAATGGCCGTGGCGCGCCGACTATTTCTGCTCCGCGATCCGCACGCTGACCTGCCGTGGAAAATTACTTCAACTACTTCACCGAAATCGAAGAGCGCTTTCTCCGCCGCCGCGGCGGAGGGCTGCTGTTATCGACACTCGATTGGGCGCTGA
Source organism: Candidatus Sulfotelmatobacter sp. (assembly GCA_030039195.1). Classification (GTDB taxonomy): domain Bacteria; phylum Acidobacteriota; class Terriglobia; order Terriglobales; family Acidobacteriaceae; genus Sulfotelmatobacter. The sequence continues at coordinate 1,775 of JASHQK010000707.1, read as the reverse complement.
TCGAAACCTGGAAAGACGCCGGCATTCCTCTCGAAGCAGTCCTGCGTGGGATTGATGCCGCTTTTGATCGCTACGATCAGCGGCCTTCTAAAACGAAAAAAGTGAATGCTTTGGCGTATTGCTCGCAGGAAGTGCTATCCGCCGTGGAAGACATGAAGGAAGCCGCCGTGGGTGCAGCCGATGCGCCACTGGTTTCTGAGAAGTACAATCCTCGGGGTTTTGAGCCCGAGACCATTGCTGCTTTTCTGCGCCGCAATGCCGCACTGCTCGAAGCGGCCGAATTGCCGGAAAAAGCCGGAGTATCGATCCGGACAGTTGCGCAGCAAGCCGCAAAGACCTTGCGCGAACTCGCCGCGGATACGGAAACGAAATCAGCGCCGCGTCTGGAAGATCTGGAGCGTCGTCTCACCGTCATGGAGGAAAAGCTTCTCGCCGCGCTGCTGGCTTCAACTGCTGACGAAGAGATTGTGAGCATTCGCGCCGAGGCCGATCGCGATCTCGCTCCATATCGCCGAAAAATGTCTGCCTCGCAAATCGAGCAACTGCAAAAGCAGTACGTCCAAAAGCGCCTGCTCGAAAAATACAAGCTGCCGCGGCTCAGCCTGTTCTACATGTGATCGCACCGTGATTCACAAATTCGATGCACTCATCCTCGGTGGCGGCGCAGCAGGGTTGATGTGTGCCATCGAAGCCGGCAAGCGTGGCAAACGCGTCGCGGTGCTTGAACGCGCGCAGAACGCGGGCAAAAAGATCCTGATCTCTGGCGGCGGGCGCTGCAACTTCACCAATGTCCATTGCGCGCCGGAAAACTTTATCTGCGAGAATCCACATTTCTCGAAATCTGCCCTCGCGCGCTATACCCCCACCGATTTCATCGCGCTGGTTGAAAAACATCACATCCCGTATCACGAGAAGACGTTAGGACAATTGTTTTGCGACGGTTCCGCGCGAGAAATCTTGAACATGCTCGAAGAGGAGTGTCGAAATGCGCGAGTAGCTATCTTCTTGCAGACGAAGATTGAGGAAGTGACCCGCCCCAGCGAGTTCGTAGTGAGAACTTCAAGCGCTGAGTTTCGCGCTCCAGTGCTGGTGGTCGCGACCGGAGGACTCTCGATTCCAAAGATCGGAGCCACTTCTTTCGGCTATGAATTGGCCCGTCAGTTCGGGATTAAGATCCGCGATCCGTGGCCTGGGCTTGTGCCCCTGGTTTTCTCTTCAGCGGACCGCGATCGTTACTGCGATATCGCGGGAGTTTCGGCGGACGTGCTCGTTTCTTGCGAAGGCCAGGCCTTCCGCGAAAAAATGCTCATCACTCACCGCGGCCTGAGCGGGCCGGCAATTCTGCAAATTTCGTCATATTTACGCGGCTCTAAACCAATTGTGATCGATCTCGCCCCCGGCCGGGAATTGGTCTCTGTCTTCCGCGACGCGAAAGTTCCGCGGAATGCGTCAGCGCTGCGGACCGAATTGCGCAAGGTCCTGGCAAATCGGTTTGCCGATCGCTGGCTCGACCTGCACTTGCCCGCTTCGTGGACGAACGCGGAGCTCGCCGAATTTGAACGGCAAATTCATGCCTGGAACGTCATTCCCACCGGCACCGAGGGCTACGAAAAGGCGGAAGTGACCGCGGGCGGCGTCGATACCGACGAATTGTCCGCAAAAAGCATGGAGTCGAAGAAAGTGCCAGGATTGTATTTCATCGGCGAGGTTGTCGACGTCACCGGCCATCTTGGCGGATTCAATTTCCAATGGGCTTGGGCTTCGGGTGCAGCGGC
>JASHQK010000069.1 GCA_030039195.1 Candidatus Sulfotelmatobacter sp. | reverse complement strand
GCGGCCAGACTATCAATCGCTGTACCTTTGCCGATTGACTCGAGACAGGAATGGTCGATGGCTCCCAGGAAGTAGTCACCATGCGAATGCAGGTCACGGCACTGCTCCATGGCCAGGTCGTGAAGCATAGACGTCTGCGGCGCCGCAATGTATTGTGACTTCATCTTCAATGCAACGTACTGCTGGATCAGCGCATGCCTGACACAGTGCTCGAGTTGCGTGCAATAGGCCTTCCACACGTCGTCGAACGTTGTCCAGTTCCGCGGATCACCTACCTGTTTCCCGAACTGCAGATCCTTGAAAACCTTGAGCTTGCCGTTACGGAATGTCATCTCAATCACGGAACCGTAGTTGAATCCGCCATTGGCGGTGACGTTGGTTTCTCGGTTTATCAGGCGGTTTTCCATGCATCCAGAGACATTCCAGTCCAGTGCTTCCTTCAGCGTGGCGCCGTTTGCAAGGTAGAAAGGAATGACGCGTTCGTCGTTCAGGATCTTGGGAAATCCCTTGCCGTCCTTGATCACTTCCGCAACGAAATGCAATAACCGGTCCGGCGTACGCGCATGGATGCGCAGACAGGGTTCGGGGCACGTGATCTGCAGCGCTCGCGTGGATTCGAGGATTAGATAGGTCAGTTCGTTCGTGGCATCCTTGCCGTCCGGTGTCTGCCCGCCCAGGCAGATGTCCTCGAATTTCGAGAAACCTTCCGTTCCGGCCGCTGCCACGGGGTTAAGTTTGATCTCGACGCACTGGAACATATTCAGCCACAAGCAATGGAACAACTCCGTGGCCGATTCCTCAGTAATCAAACCTTCCGCTAGATCGTTTCGGTAGAACGGCAGCAGATACTGGTCGAACCGGCCTTGGCCCATAGAACTCGAGGTTACTTCGATCCGATTGAACATCTGGCCCCACCATTCGGATTGCAACGCTTCGCGGAACGTGCGGGCCGGATTCTCCGGTACCCATTCACAGACCTGGGCAATCTGCAGGAGTTCTTTCCTGCGCTGTGCATCTTTTTCCTTTGCAGCCAATTCGGTAGCAAGTTTCGCGTAGCGCTGCGACCAGATCGTCATGGCGTCGCAGGTGATGATTACGGCTTCGAGGAACGGCCGTTTGTATAAGGTGTCTCTCGCATCGGTAAGGGCGGCAAGCTTCGCCTGAGCCTCTGCGCGTATGCCCTTCACCCCTCGAGTCAGAAGTTTGTTGTAGTCCGGGGTCCAGTTCTGCGAGTGTCGCAGCATGGAGGTTCCAACAACGACAATTGTCATCATGATCAGGTTCTTGGGGTCAGGCCCATACATCATGAAACGCGTTTCTTCAGGCAGTGACTTTACGAAATTGCTCGCGTAGTCCTTGCCTGTCCAGTAGGGCACGAGCAGCTCGTTGATGATCTTTTCGTCCCCCTCTGTAACCACAACCTCGCCGGGTTTGCCTTTGTTCTTACGGAACATATCCACACCTGCGGGCATGACCGCGCCGTCGAGCTCGGGATAGACGATGCCCCATTTCCCTAGCCACGCATTTGGACGGCCAACGATTAACTCGTCCTCAAGAATCGCCACAGGCGCTGTCTCAGCGTAGTGCTTCAACGCTTTGGCCCAGCGCAAGACCAGGGGTTGGTTTTCGGTCTCTTTGAATGATTCGGTAAATGCTATTGCGCGGTCGAGAGCCACGCGGCAAGGTCCGTATGCGCGGATCGCTTCGTACATCCGTAGGACGCGGTCTGTAACAGTTCCGTGTACAACCTTTGCTCCAGTCTGGATGGCGTGTTCTTGAGCGGACAAGACGTTAGCCTTGCTCATCGTTTCCGGTAGGCTGCTCAGAGTAGCACTCATTTTCCTTCTCCTAGCGTGGGGAACGGATACAATCGGATCAAGTGTCCGCAATTGTGTCTCGAGCAGAAACTGTTAGAAGTACCAGCAGGCGTAACCCTTGGAATGAGACAAATAGTTAACACGTAGTTTGCAGTTGCACGAAAGCTACTGGAGCGGCAGAGCCAGTGATGTCCCAGAGAAAATCGAAAGCGGTCGGGCGACCTGCTTTTTCGACGTGACGGTCTGCTGTTTTAGCGACCGATTTCCTCTACAGCAGATTCCGGTTGGTGGAATCAATGTTCTCGCTCGAATCGGTCAAACTGCCGCTTAACTCAGCGGTGTTACTCCGAGACTGGGGCAATTGACGTTTCTGAACCTGCTCTCCAATCAGCAAATGGCAAAGACGCTTAACCTCATGCTCAGTCTAACAACGTGGCCTACCAGCGAGTGGGCACGGCAGGTTCGCCAACGCACCGCCAGGGCAGCCATTGAAGAGTCATTGGTTTTGATTGCCCTCCTTCAATCTATACACCTTCTTCATCGCCAAGAAGCCTATCTCGACAGGGACCGACTGCCGACCGTACCGACAAGGACCATGAGGTTAGATCTCTACTCAGAATCTTGTGTGATATTTGCCTTGTACTGAAATTCCTCCCACCGGGTCGCGCGCTGCCCTGACTCACCACCGTTTGTTGATCTGGTATTCGCCCTCAACCGTTTCATTCCCTGGTTCGGAAACAACAGTGGAGAAGGTCAACAAGAAATTCTTTGTAACTCGCTGAATAGCGATCCTGGCGGAAACATTCCGATCGCTTCTGCGGAGCTTGGGGCTCGCCTAACCCTCCCCATGCTAGCTGTTACCTATCACGATGCCCAACTCGCCGCAGCAGGTCCTCTTACTGTCGATTACGCATACTCCACGGTAAGCCCCGTGATCATGACAGCCGCAAAACGCGGCCTGTAACTTCTTGCAGTTTGCGGGACGCGGTGTCCGGGATAACGTTTGGCAGTGATGGCGGAGTGTAACCAACTTCTTCGTTTGCCTCTTTAGTGCAATGGTCCCCGATCTCAGGTCCATTCCTGGAGCGCAGACCAGTGTTGACTCGCGTTATCGCGCGTTGAATGCTAATCACAGTAGACGATGCGATTCATGGCCATCAGGTAATGGTTCTGGCACCAAAGCGAGCGATAACTCAGCCGTGACTCGAAACTTCATGTTCGCATTGCTGTGGCTTCTACAAACCATAACTGTGCAACTGGCAGATACGGAAATCGTGCGACGCCACAACTTTGTCGTTGCAGCTACAACGGATGGTTACATTTGCTACGGAACGCGTGAACCAATGGCGGTCAACTGCCATCGGGCTGTTGACTTGCGAGACGTTGTACTCGAAGAAAATGTGACTGGGGCCAAGTGAGCTGTAAAAAGCCGGTGCGACCCACGCGGTCAAGCTACCCTAGCAGATCCTCTGCGATTGTGAGGCACACTCTGCCCATTGAGCCAATTTTGCCTTCATACCTTTGAATTGTGATCCCTGAAATAGATTGCACATTCCCTGTATGAATTGCGTTTCACGAGAAATGCCACCATGAATTTCTGACGAGCCCAGTGGCGCCAACCGGAAGAGAGCACGCGCCGCACCTAGCGCGTCCCTTCTTTAAGAACCAAAAGAAAATTGGCTGTTATTGGATAAGGTCTGTGTAGCTATGGTAGAGCGTGACTCGGAGACGCCGAGAAGTTGTTGCTTTTCATCATTTCGCGAGTATTGTCTAGCAGCTGCGGTTCGTAAAGTAAATCCAAACAGTTCGCCACTGAGGTTATTTCGAACAGGCCGAGCGCCATTTCGCCAATACCTCGATGAGAGCTACTTCCTTGATCCTACAGCTCACACAAAGGACGGGGTAGGACCATGGAAAGTGACAATCCAGCACGAGTCAATTCGTGTCGGCAGAAAGAAAAAGGAATTGCCCTTGGCGTTCGACTTGAAGAACAATCGGATCTCCAAGCTTAGTTTTATCCAGAATGGACTGCAGCTGCGCCACGCTGGAAATTGTGGTTCGATTTATTGACCGAATTACATCTCCGGACACGAGACTGTTGTCTAAGTTGCTGCCGACGGCGGTGGCCTCGACGAACACTCCCTCTCGTGACCGGACATTAGCGACATATGCTTTTGCTCTCGATCTTAGGTCCGAACAAAGTATTCCAAGCTTAGGAACGAGATTCGCCCCTGCAAACGAACCATGTGCGTTAATGTCGGTGCCGGTCGCACCCGCGATCACCGGAAGTTCGACTCGACGCCAGGTGGAATCACGGCGAACGATGAGCGTTACCTTGTCTCCTTCTTTCTTGTGATACATCGTCTCATAGTACTGTGGCACACTGTCGAGTGGCTTTCCGTCGATGGATGTGATGATATCCCCCGGTTGTATTCGTCGCGGGTCGGTCGAAGTGCCAGGAACAACATCGGATACCACGACGCCCCATCGGCGGGACAGTTGAAGACCGGCTGCAAGCGTCGGCGTAATTCCCTGGACTCTAACGCCAATGTCTCCCCAAGCGACGTTCCCGAGGTCGTGGATGCGATCGTATGCGAATTGGACCAGACGACCTGGAATAGCGAATCCCAAGCCCTCGCTGCCACCAGCCTGTGACACCAGGATCGAGTTGATTCCAACAACATCTCCGTTGATGTCGACAAGGGGGCCACCGCTGCTTCCAGGATTGATAGCCGCATCCGTTTGAACATAGGCCACGTGTCCATCAGGGGTCAGTTGCCTTTCTACGAAACTGATCACGCCGATAGACACGGAATTGTGCAGTCCCTGCGGGCTCCCAAACGCGATGACGAGTTGCCCTTGTTTGAGTGGGCCAGCTCTGAAAGAAACTGTAGGAAGATTTTCCATGTCAATCTTAAGCACCGCAAGATCAGCCTCCTCAAACTCTCCGATCAAGCGGGCAGGGATTGCTTGAGAGGTGGGCTCTGGCTCAATCGATTGCAGGGCGCGTTTGTCGACCGTGACAGTCAGATTAGTTTCGCCCCTTACGACGTGCGCATTCGTAACAATGTATCCGGATGAGTCTATGATGACGCCAGATCCCAAGGAGTGCTGCAGCTTCACTTCAGCAGCTTGGGAGAAGTCACGAGGCTCTTCATCACTCGAAGGTAGGCCGATGCCGTCTACTTGCACAACCGCAGGCGCCACCTTGGCCACTACCTTTTGAAGCGCGTCATTGAAGGCTGCCAGAGTATCTTGTTGGGCCCACACTGTTGCGGGGCAGAGTGCCACGGCAAGAGCCACCCCGATCCACCTGATGGCTGCGGCCAAAGAGCGTAGCAAGGACAACCTCATATTCAAGCCATTTTCCAGGAATCTAGGATCCGGCCGCCAAATCGCCAACTGTCAACACCGACAGGATTCATCCCAACCCTTTGACACAGTGCCAACCTGAATCTCGAGACCGGCCCCAACAGGGCTGAATCAATGCGCGCTGCAATTTGCCTCACAGGCAGGTATCGTTCTCGAACTAGTGATGAAGTTTGTTAAGGACTCGGGAGGACTCTGCGAAACCCGACGACCTCAGATCGTCCATGGCGCTTGCAGCCTGCTCTGTTTCCGTCTTTCCATCGAGCTTTGTGCTCTAAGCCGGACACGTAGAACCCATCCCATCTGATTACAGCTGTCAAGGGGAGCCAAAGTCGTCCGTAATGGTGAAAGGATATTACTGTCAATTCTCACAGTTTCTGGAGGTTTAACCGGGTCTTAAGCTCGGTGACTTGAAGGAGCAGAGATGACTGGCACCTCCGCAAAGCGATTTGTGTCGGTTGCATTGTCATGCATCCTAATTATCACAGCGGGCCCAATTGACCTATCAAGCCAGGAATCGTCATCTGGCGGATCGGCTGGCAATCCTGGGCAGGCTGCTCGTTTATCCGCGGATGAGTTGCAACAACTAGTGGCGCCCATCGCGCTGTACCCCGACGCTCTCGTGGCTCAGGTTCTTGGAGCCGCGACCTTTCCAGATCAGGTCTCTTCTGCCGACAACTGGCTTCAGCAGAACAAGAAACTCACCGGCACGGCGCTCATGCAGGCTGTCGATAAAGAGCCGTGGGATCCGAGCGTCAAGGCGCTCACTCAGTTTCCTTCGATTCTTGAAAATCTGGCGAAGAACCTCAGTTGGACCTCAGCGTTGGGCGAGGCTTATCACATTCAGGCCGCTGACGTCATGTCGGCGGTCCAGACTTTGCGTGCCAAAGCAACAACAGCGGGAAATCTGAAATCGGGCTCGCAGATCACTGTCGTACAACAGTCGCCAGACGTTATCGTGATTCAGCCTATGAACCCGCAGGTGGTGTATGTCCCGCAATATAACCCAACGGTTGTATACGGAGCACCGGTGCAAACTCCCGGGTACAGTACTGCTGATGTTGTGGCGACCGGTCTTCTCGCATTTGGAGTGGGCATCGCCGTCGGCGCCGCTATAAATAACAGTTGCTGCGGGTGGGGTTACAGCTATTGGAACTGTAATTGGCATGGGGGCGCCGTCGTCTACAGAAGCAATGTCTATTACGGAAACAATGCTTGGCATGGTGGGGTTTATGGGTCCAGCGTCACAGGTTACGGCCCGTACGGCGCTGCGCGGGTTGGCACTGCATATAACCCATCGACGGGGACTTATGCGAGGGGGGCAACGGTCGCAACTCCCTACGGGACTCGGAGCGCGGGGCAAGCTTATAACCCAAGCACAGGCACTTATGCGCGTGGCACATCCGCAACAGGCCCGAATGGGGCGGCAGCAGTCGGACAAGCTTACAATCCGAACACTGGGGCGTACGGCGCTACCCGACAAACCTCCAACGCCTACGGGAACTCCGGGAGTTCGGTTGTCTCAAAAGGCGGCGAGACTGCCTATACACAGCACCAGACCACGGCCCAAGGCTCGGTGGGAACAGTACAAACCTCTTCTGGCGGCAGAGGAGTTGCCGCAAGTGGGGCGGGCGGGAATGCTGGCGCCATCGAGACTGCCGGCGGCAACAAGTATGCCGCCGCAAACGGTAATGTTTACAAAAATACGGGAAGCGGCTGGCAACAAACTCAAGGGACGCCGAGCAATCAGAGATCGGCTTCGAACTATTCCAGCGCGTCCCCTAGCAACAGCGCCGCACGGGGGTGGGGACAACAGGAAAGAACGAGTGGAGCGTCAGCGTTTAGTGGTGCTGGAGGGAGCGGTTGGCAATCGAGGGCGGAGAGCGCCCGTGGTTCCGCAAGCCGTGGTGGTGGTCGCGGTCGCCGCTAGCAGCTGAAAGAGATTCGCCAACCGAGAAACTGCGGTCAGCATTTTGCAAGAGTAGTCTTACAGTTACTTTGAGAGGATCTGCATGTCACTCAACGCCCGCGGAATCTTAGCAACTCTCGTTATCGTCGTTCTGACGTTCATCATTCCACTAGGCGGCTGCGAGAAATCCGAGCAACCGTCGACCCGAACGTTTGCTACCCCCGAGGACGCAGGTGACGCTCTGCAATCAGCCGCAGCGTCGGGCGACACGAATGTCCTGCTGACAATTTTCGGCCCTGATTCGAAACAGATAATGTCCTCCGGCGATGCAGTGCAGGATAAGAACGCGATCAATGCCTTTACGGCTGCCTATGAGGTTATGCATCGCTGGCGAGCCATGGCAAATGGTACGCAGATTCTTGTGGTGGGCGCTGATAACTTCCCGTTTCCGATCCCGCTGAAGAAAGACAAAACAGGAAAGTGGTTTTTCGACACAGCTGCCGGGAAGGAAGAGATTCTAAACCGCCGAATAGGGCGGAATGAATTGGCGGTCATCGATGTATGTGAAGCAGTAGCCGCCGCTCAAGCCGAGTACTTCTCACACCTTCACGACGGAGCAACCACGAAACAGTATGCTTTGAAGTTCATCAGCGATCCCGGCAGGCAAAACGGCTTGTACTGGAGCTCGTCGGAAGGCCAGCCCGAAAGTCCTCTCGGGCCGCTAGTAGCGTACGCAACCGTAGAAGGCTATAGCACGAGGCCGGATGCGCACACCCCATTCCACGGCTACTATTTTCACATGCTAAAAGGGCAAAGTGCCCATGCGCCCGGAGGAGCAAAGGACTACGTCGTCGATGGCAGAATGGTGGGTGGCTTTGCCTTCGTCGCTTATCCGGCGGAGTACGGTAATTCTGGAGTAATGACATTCATCATCAACCAGGACGGAGTGCTGCTTCAAAAGGACCTTGGAGTAGCCACGACAGAAACGGCGAGCAATATGAGCGAGTTTGATCCCGACACCGGGTGGACTCCGGTGG
>JASHQK010000706.1 GCA_030039195.1 Candidatus Sulfotelmatobacter sp. | reverse complement strand
TAACAAAAGATTTACTGAAGTCCGATCGGCGAGGATTTGCGCAAAATCTTGAATGAATGGGACTTACAGGTAAAATCTTTGAAATCAGAGGATTAGTTGCCATTTTGACGCGGAGGTGCGCGGTCACGACTTCACTTCGTTTTGGAGAACCTGCGAGCATGACTCTATTGTTCTCTTTCTGTATCCAGGGTCAAGGTTATGCGTCACAAAGGTCGAAAGAAAGCTGTGGAAAAAATGCGGCGGGCGGGCGCCTGTGGCTCGCGGCCTTGCCCGGATGATGGCTGTCGCTCGGGGCTAAAGCCCCTCTTTCCAAAAAACCCGCGTGGACGCGGCCCTGAAGGGCCGCTCTTCCACCCCAGGCCCCGAGAGTCAGAGTCCCCGCCCGTTCGGCTTCACTTAGGGCAGGCTCTGTCTGGCACGATACGCGAGAGAAGGACTGGGCACTCGCGCGGGATGACGCAAAATTCGCTTCGCGAAGGGCGGACGAGGGCGTCCGCCCCTACAGAAAAAAAATTCCCACCCTACGAAAGGCGCGTGGGGTGGGGCAGGCGCACACGGGCACCGCAGCGCCTGAAGGCGCTCTGAGATTGCCGAGATGACGGCACGCATGAATGCGTGCCCTGATACGAATCGCAATGGGCGCCCGGAAAGCTGCCGAGCTTCGCTCGGCCGGACAGCCGAGGGCGGCTGTCCCTACATGATTCGTTTTCTCCTCGCCAATGACGGGGAGTGGGACGGGCGCGTCACGCTCGCTGCGCGAACGTGGCGGACGAGGGCGTCCGCCCCTACACAAACAAAATCCCCACTTCTCGCAAAATCGCGAAAGGTAGGGCAGCCGGTTTCTTTCTGGTCCCAGCGGATCACGGTCGCGGCGGCTCGCGCCGCAGTTTTCACTTGAGCACATCCGGGAGGCTTTCGGTGTCTTTAGCCTGTAGTATCGTTCGTGAATAAAACGGGTGCCCTACCATGCTTGAGTTGCACAGCGTTTCCAAATACTACTCTGGCATTCCGGTGGTCAATGACGTGAGCTTCTCTGCCAGACCAGGCGAGGTCACGGGGTATCTCGGGCCGAACGGGTCGGGCAAGACGACAACAATGAAGATCGTCACTGGTCTGATTGACATGACATTCGGTCAGGTCCTCTTCCAGCGAAAACCCATTCAGGACAACCCGATTGGCTACAAACGGCGGATGGGCTATGTGCCAGAGGAGCCATATCTCTACCACCATCTCTCCGGGCTGGAATATCTGACGATGGTGTCTCAGCTGCGAAATTTGCCTCAGCGTGAGGCTCTCGAACGCATCGATGGCCTCTTGCGAATGCTGGCACTTTACGATGATCGACACGCATCCATTTCTGGCTATTCGAAAGGGATGCGGCAGAAAGTCTTGATTGCGGCCGCGATCATGCACAATCCCGAGCTTGTTCTGCTCGACGAACCGTTTTCGGGATTGGACGTGGGATCGGCTCTGGTTCTGCGCAGCCTGATTCAGGAACTTGCTGTTCGTGGCAAGGTCGTGGTGTTTAGCTCTCATGAACTCGACACCGTGGAGCGCGTATGCTCGCACGTTGTGATCCTGCACCGGGGGAAAGTCGTTGCCGACGACTCGATTGAAAACCTTCGCTCACTGATGGCAGCGCCCACGCTCGAAGAGATTTTTTCGCAACTGGTAGTAGAACAAGACACACAAGCGATGTCGCGGCAAATTGCCGATTTGATCCATGCGTAAACTACGCGATTTCTTCTCACTCGAATTCCGCATCCTCTACCGGCAATTCTTTCTTCGTGTCATCGATCTTGAGGCTCTCTCCGTTCATGCGGATATTCCAAGATTTCTCGGACAGTTTGCGAGCGTATTGGTTTTCATTAGTCTCGTTGGGACACTCGGCCTGTTGTTCTCAGTCGACAGGTTAGCGGCAAATGAGTATCTCGAATTCGCATGGCGCGGAGAACAGGGGCTGATCTCTGGCACCATGCTACTAGTCGGGCTGGTTGCCAGCGCAGGTTGGGATTCCACGTTTCCTGACAGGCGTGACGTAATGGTGCTCTCGCCCCTCCCCATCGCACCAAACACGATCCTATTTGCGAAGATTGCTGCCTCGACCTCGCTTCTCGGTATCGCTGTCGTTACTCTGAACTTTGCTTCAGGTATAGCATGGCCTCTATTTATCGGGGTTCACCACCAATCGAGTTGGGGAGTGTTCCAGGCGCTAGGAGCTTATTGGCTCACGATGGCAGGAGTCGGGGTATTCCTTTACTGTTCCGTACTGACGATTCAGGGACTCACCAGCTTGATATTCCCGCGTCGGACATTCCTGGTTTTGTCCGCGCTTTTGCAGGTTGCTTGCTTCTGTGCATTTCTTGCCGTCTACTTCCTGCAACCCACCATTACATCCCCGGCTGCGATAGGAGCTGCTGAAAACCATTGGGTGACGTGGTCTCCATCTTTTTGGTTCTTCGCATTCTTTAATCAATTGAATGGATCGCTGCCTGTGGGACTTTGGTGGGTGGCGCGGAGGGCGTGGATCAGTCTTGGGCTAACCGTGACGGGGGCGGTTGTTTCGTTGGGTTTGTGCTATCTCAGGACCATGCGGAAGACGCTTGAGGAACCCGATCTGGTGCCCGGAGCACACGGCCTGCATTGGACACCGCGTTTGGGCAATCCTCTTCAAACTGCCGTTGTGCTCTTCACGTTCCGCTCCATCGTGCGCAGCCGTCAACATCGACTCGCGTTCGCGTTCTGCGCGGCACTGATTCTCTCGACGGCTCTCCCGTGGCTTCGTATCGAGTTGTCGAGTCAAGCGCCTCTGTCGGTGACTTCAGAGTTCCTCGCCGCCACGTTCATAATTGTGAGCCTTGCCGTTCTTGGGCTGAGGGGCATTTTCTCACTCCCGATTACACTGACGGCGAATTGGGTATTGCAAACAACGCATCTTGCTCCGACAGAGAGATATGTTGCGGCAACCCGATCTGCATTGTTGTTGCTGGCGGTGGCCCCAAGTTGGACCATTGCAGCGTTACTCTCGATCCGCTTGCGACCTTTGCACTCCGTCGCCATCCACCTGGTTGTTCTTGGGCTTGTGGGCTGGCTCTGTGCAGAAATTGGACTCATCAACTTTTACAAGGTTCCGTTTACCTGCTCGTGGCTTCCCGGAAAAGTTCATATCTTGGTTTTGTTCGGATGTTCGTTGGTTTTGCTGGTTGTGTTTGGATTGACATGCTCAGAGGTTGAGCTTCCGGCGCTCGGCTCCGCGGCGCGAAGTGTTTCTATGGTGCTGCTTCTGGGTGGTTGCGGCATTGGTCTCATGCAATTCAATAATCGTCGCGCCAGGTCGGCCCAGCTTTATTTCGAGGAGTCGGCGCCAGAGGTTATTACGAGCCTGGGAATCGGGCCTCTACCCCAACAGGCTCAGCCCACAGCCTTGCCCAGACGAGGGTTATCGCTTGGGGCTGAGCCCTCTTTCCAAAAAGCCCGCGTGACGCGGCCATAAAGGGCCGCCCTTCCATCGAGTGTCGCGAAGCTCAAAATCCCCGCCCTGTCTCCGCACACGACGCGGAGACAAGGACGGGGCGCCCGCTCCAACTCCCCGCTCAAGCCAAAAGCAGGTTTGAGTGGGAATCCCGCGGGTCAGGCTCACCTCCCCCAGGTGAACGACTCACGCGACTGATCAAACTTCGCGCGTCGCGGCGTCGGCTTCGTCGGCCAATTGTTTCAATGTTTGAAAGAACTTCGCCGACTGCCCGATGAACAGCCCATCGGCCGTGAGCGCAGCTACGGCGGCTCGCGCTCCTGCAAACTTGTCATCGCTTGGCCGGATCACGGCACAGTGGGGCAAATTCGCATTGATGAACTGACAGGGCACCGGGAAAATCAGGCTGGGTTGAACCAGACTCGCCTCGAGCGGTGGAGTGGTGAAGAAATTCGGAAACGATAATCCGGAGATGGAATCGGTGAACGGTGCCACCGGGGCTTGCACTCCATTGCCGGAAAAATCGACCCACTCGAGAAAGTGGGCGACCTCGTCTCCTCCAATCCCGAGGGTGATCTTCAATACCTCCAAACTGCTGACTTTCTGGCTTAGCGTGGCATAGAGGCTCGATCCGCCTTGTTCGATCATTCCGAAGTGAAATCCGGCTACATTTGCGATCGCTTGAATGTGGTCGTTACCGGGAAAGTTGGGATTCGTAGCGCCGTTGAAATCATTGTCGTCGCGGGGAATGGCCGTGACATTCTTCAATGTGAGCGCCTGAGGAAAGCTGGCGCCCAGGTCTGGATTGGTTACACTGCGATAGCGAACATACCAGCTAGTATCGACGTTGAGTTGCATGAGGTTTGTCAATCGTCCGATATCCTGCGCGCCAGTCGCCTGACTGCCGGTGAGCGTTCGAAACTCGTCGAGATTTACCGGATCAGCGCCTTTGGATTGCAGGTAACCGTTGAGAAAAGTTGCGTGGCTGATTTCATCGAGAGTATTACTAGCAATATATTGCGGTCCGTCAGGGTCAAGGTTCGACAAAGCGATTTGATAGTTGTTCAGTTGCTGACCAGGATCAATCTCAATGGGCGGATTGTCGCCAATGCCCCCCAGTTCCGCATACTGCGTCCACAGATCACTTTCGATGAGTTCGGCGGCAGCGAGAAATCGAAGAATCGCGATATCTCCACTTGTCAGAGTGGTTGCGTTCGCTTGGCCAGAAGCACGTTTTCCCGCTCCCAGTAATGTGGCGCCTACGGCAGCTGTGCAAGCCATCATCGCTCCTTTTTTCAAGAGCGAACGGCGATTTACTTTGCGATTGAGCACAATTTCTTTGTCCATGACACTCTCCTCTTGTGTAGCTGGAAGTTTGGGCCGAATCGTCACTCTAGGTGCGTTCGGCGCACAGCGTGTCATAAACGAGTCAAATCATTGTCCGATTTCTGCAAGGTTTTTCGTTGCGCGGAAGAAAGGCACGGATTGCCTTCGTCTCGCACAAGACGCGAAACAAGGACTTGGCACTCAGTCAGCGTTCCAGAATCTCTTTGTACGCGTTGAGGGCAACTTTCTTGGGCTGGCCAGGCAGTTGCCAGTCCACGGTGCGAGTGGTGTTGCCCGCGATGCCGAGTTGGCCGAGACGGATCATGCCTTTCCCGAAATCGCCGAATACGGGCACGAACATGGCGAACTTATCGTCGACCTCACTCTGGGTCAGCGTCATGTGCAGATTCACTTTGCCATCTTTGGCTGGATCAAGTTTGTACTCGAACTGATATCGAGGGATCTGAGTGCCATAGACCCATTCGCGGAAGAACCAATCGAGACGCCCATTTCCTTCCAGGTCCATGTACTTCGGAATGTGTCGTTCGGCGACTCTCTTGAAGGACTCAGTTGTGGCGGGAATATTACGATGGCTCTCGACGAAATCGTGCATCATGGCCATGAAAGTTTTGTCGCCATCATCGGGGCGATACATCATGGAGCGCAGCATTTCGAGCACGAACGCACCCTTGGGATAAGTGACGTTCTGGTACGCAAGGTCGGTGCGAGGCGAGATGAGGCGCAGGCCCATCCATAGCGGACCGGCATCGTTGGGGGCGATTCCGAAAGCGTTCTTTTCCAGCAGGCGTTCGCGCAGGCGCTGCCAGAACTCGGTGTAGTCTTTACGCCAGTCGCCGGCGAAGGCGTGCTGCAAGAACAGGGCAGCAGAGAATTCGGCAAAACCCTCTGACAGCCATTGATCGTGATAAGAGGCCCAGCCCACGGCGTGGCCCCACCATTGATGGGAAACCTCATGCGGCGTTACTTCTTGCACGAATCCCGTGAACTTATTGTTGATGTTGCCGAAAAGCATCCAGCGCTGAGTGGAGTCGGTGTAGGCGGAGATGGGAAGATAAACGAGGGTGGGCCAGGATTGTCCAAAATTGAAGTTCGGTTGCTCGGTGATGTAAATCTGGTCGTAGGGGATTCGACCAAAATACTGAGTGCAGAGTTCGAGCTGGGCGCGAGTTTGCTCCAGAGCGTATTTAGTCATGGAGCGGGGAGCTAAGCTCTCGAGAGCTCGAAAGCGCCGCAAGGTATCGGGCAATTCAGGCAGGTAGTAGCCTGAAATCTTGTAATGAGTAATGTCATCGGGTAAGTCGAGCTTCTCGTATTCCCCGTAATTAAATCCGGCGACGGCGACAGGAATCGGCGTGACCCAGTGAGTGACCGCCAGGTCTCCCTCCACCGACTCTTGCTGCAACGTACCTACGCTGATGACTTTGTATCTCTTCGGCACTTTGAAGGTGAGATCGTAGAGAGCGCGTTCACCGAAGCCATTCAAGTTCGGATACCACGAGGTGCGGGCGCCCACGTAATAACTGCCCGGCCCGGCCTCCTGCAGCACCTGGTCGCCTGCGTACTCGACATGAATGGATTGTTCTTTGCCCAGCGGCGCAGGTTGAGGAAGAATCGCGTAAAAGGAACCGTCCTGTTTGCGGCTTTCCTGAATGAAGTAAATGTCGTGACCCTCGGCGTCGGTGACTCGGGAGACGCGCAGGTTGGGCAGCAGCCCAAATTTGAGGAGACGCTCGCCCGGAATCAGGGCCGAAAAGGAAATGTTGGCGCTGCTGAACAGATGTCCGTTTTTGGCAATAACGGTTTCGATTTTGTAGGCATGGGTGGCAAACAGGCGGCGATCTTCACTGGAACTCGCGGTCTTTTGGGCGTACTCACTTTTCAAATGCGCTAAATACCAGACACCATCTTCCATTCCGCCGGGATCGTAGTTGATGAGAGCAACTTCCTCGGGGGAATCGAGCTGAGGAAGCGCCCCGACTCGCATGCGCAGGAAGAATCGCAGATCTTTGTGCTTGGTGCCGCGGATGTAAGCGTTCAGAAATGAGGGATGGGAGGGGTTATAGATGGCGGCGAGAACATCGGCATCGACGTTATCCATATCGGCGCCGTGCAACAGATATTCGGTGAAGCCCACGGGCAGGTCTGCGCGTTGCCGCATTTTTTCGCGCCAGCGATTCAGAATGGACGCTGCTTCGGAAGGAGGTTCCAGTTTGTCTTTCAATCCAGGCAGGAAGGGCAGGCGCCCGTCGCTCGAGAAGCGGAAGACGATCTCGGTAAATGGTTCCTTCACTTCCGGCGAGCCAATCCGGCGGGTTAACTCGAAAGTATCGAGATTCGTGACAGGCTTCAGTTCGAAGCTGCCATCGCCGATGAAAATCGCGCCGGTAACCATGCCATTCACTGGACGCAGGAAGGTGAGGGTGCCTTGAGTGAAATGGAAGGTGGCGACGTCGAGCGCCAGGTTGAACTTGTCAAAGCGGAAGGTCTGACCTAATCCGACATCGCGCAGCTGGCGATAGACGGGATCGGAATTGGCAAAGGCCAGGCTCTTTCCGGCGACCGAGACAGTCGTCTTCTGCGTGGCAATGGCCAAGGTAAGTTGCAGTTGTACGGGACCATGCAGATCGACGGTCTTCGCCAGAGGCTCGAACCCGTCTTTGGTCACGCGCAGCGAGTACTCGCCGGGTTTCAGCTCGGGAGATGCAAACTTTCCGACAGCATCGGATGAGAGAACGATGGGCTGCGCTAAATTGCTTCCGGTGATCTCGATGGTGGCGCCGGCAATCAGGGCGCCGGAGGGATCCTGCACGGTTCCGGAGATGGACTGCGCCAACAGGCTGGCCGAGCAGAGCAGAAAGAAAAGAAGAAGCGCCAGCTTTGGCGAGCATCTGTCGCGGATTCGTGCCAGGCCACGCATGACGGATCAATATAGCGCAAACCGTCTTTGCTGCCGCGAGGGTCGCGGAGGATTCCGAATGAACTCAGATTCGTTAAACCAGGCAAATAGGGGGAAGAAGTCGGTTCAAATCAAAAGCCCGGGTCTGGGGGTGAGCACCGAGACCCGGGCAGCTGTCCCGCCCTTGGCGAATCGATGAGGGGAACCCGGCGTCCGGCTTGCCAAGCCAGAGGCGGCGGGGAGCCGATTACTCACCCTCAACACCTAGGGCCGCAGTGGACGAGCGGCGATTCGCACGCGGAACAGCAATGTTGACCTTCCCATGTCTCGCAAAGGAGGCGAGACATGGGGCACCCCAAACCATAAATGGCCGATCTTCCATGACTGTCTCGAGCTCGGCTTCTGACCGGTGATCCCACTTCTGGCAAAATCGGCAAGAAAGTGGGGCACCCGACAATGTTATTCTTCCCATGTCTCGCAAAGACGGCAAGACATGGGGCAGCCCCAAACCATAAATGGCCGCTCTTGTACGACTCCCACTCAAGCCAAAACACGGCTTGAGTAGGCAACTTTCCAAACAAGCTACTTCTTTTGCGCTTCGCGAATATAAGCGACGACCATCTTCACCTGGTCCGGAGTCACGCCTTTGTTGGCAAAAGCGTGCGACGCTTTCTTGTCCTTGCCGCCATTGGCGATGGCGTCGGTCAGATCGGCGTCGGATAGCTGCTTCGTGCCGGCCGACACGAGGCTGGGAATCTTGGCGGCCGGTTTACCTGCCAGATCGGCGCCGTGACACATGGCACACTTGGCTTGATAAAGCGCGGCGCCCTCGTTGGCCGCCCAAGACAAGTTCGGCAGGATCAGGAACAGAGCGACGGCAATCGTCGCGATTAGAATTGCCAACTTCACCATCTTCATGATTGCGTTTCCTTTCAGTAATTCCGCCCGTTTCCGGCGAGCCGCAAAACTTATTCCCCAGCGCTCGCAAGACGGGCGAGGCAATGAGAAGAAATTAATCGATGGTTAGTTTCCACTGCCGACCTGCAAATGGTCTGTGATTACGGTCACGCGCGTTCGTGATCAAAGTCAATGGATTGTATGGGTTAGAAAGACCACGAAGGCGTCAAAAAACTCGCCCCTCGGCGTGATATGCCGCATCGGGTGAGATTCAAGAGCCAGCGAATACTTCAGCGCATCTGGAAATAGCTGAAAACTAACGGGAATCGATTGGGCGTGCGAGCCCAATCGGTTTGGCACGAGGCGTGCCTTTTCTAATTTTGCAACCTGCGCCGAGAGGACTCGTCTTGGAACCTACGCTCATGGTGGTCGGGCTGGATCATCGCACGGCCCCGCTGGCCACGAGAGAACGTTTCTGGATCGGCGAAAACCGGCGCTATGAAGCGGCGCGCCAGCTCAAGCGGGCCGAAGGCATCGACGAGGCGGTCGTCCTCTCCACCTGTTGCCGCACGGAATTTCTGGTGTGGGCGAGCGAGCCTACCCTGGCGGCCAACTCGCTGCTGCAATTTCTCACCGCCGAGCACGGGCTGAAGCTGAGCGAGTGGGAGCACTTCTATCGTCTGCTCGATGAAGCGGCGCTGGCGCATTTTTTCCGGGTTGCCAGCGGCTTGGATTCTCTGATGCTGGGCGAACCGCAGATTACCTCGCAAGTGAAATCGGCCTGGGAACAAGCCAAGACGGTGGGTGCGGCGGGACGGTCGCTGAATGCGGTCGTGGAGCAGGCGCTCACGGTTGCGGAGCAGGTACGGCGCGAGACCGGCATCGAGGAATTGGCGGTTTCGATTCCGAGCGCAACCGTGGAACTGGCGCGGCAGATTTTTGGTTCGCTGGCGGGCCGCAAGGTCTTGCTGCTGGGCGCGGGCGAGATCAGCGAATGCGCCGGGCGGCGGCTCATGGAGAACGGAGCTGCCTCGGTGATCGTGCTGGATCAGGCCCTGGCGCGAGCGCAGGAGCTGGCGCTGGCACTGGGCGGCACCGCGGACGCGCTGGCAGAGCGCTGGAAATACCTGCTGCGGGCCGACATTGTCATTACATCGAGCGGATGCCCGCACGTCATCCTGACGCGCGATGAAGCCGAACACATCGCCAAGGAACGGAACCGGGTCGCGCTGGTGATCTTTGACACCGGCATGCCGCGCGATGTCGATCCGGAAGTGCGCCGAGTGGATGGAATCCTGGTGCATGATCTGGACAGCCTGGAGCACGTTTTCGAGCTCGACACGGCAGAAAACCGGGCCGCGGTGGCGGAGGCGGAAAAGATCGTTGCGGCCGAGGTGCTCGCGTTCCGTGCGCGACTGCACGCCGAGAGCGGAGTTCCGACGGCGGCGACGCTGAGGCGGCGCCTGGACGAGCTTTGCCGCCGAGAGCTGGACTGCCTGCTGGAAGAACGTGGACCGTGCTCCCGCGAACAGGATCATCTCCTGCACGCGATTGTGGGACAACTGAACCAGAAGATCGCCAGTTTCGTGATCCAGGAAATTAAAGAAGTTTCGGGGAAAGAGGAACAGGAACAGATGGCGGCCGCGGTTATGCGCCTCTTCCATTTGGATTCGCCGCAGGAGGCGCTGGCCGGCAGCGTTCGAGAGAAACAGAATCGTGAGGAAAACAAACCGCGAGCTCTAGCCATCAACTATTAGTCGCAGTATGGCGATGGAAGAGGACGGGCGCG
The DNA here is from genome assembly GCA_030039195.1 of Candidatus Sulfotelmatobacter sp. Lineage (GTDB taxonomy): Bacteria > Acidobacteriota > Terriglobia > Terriglobales > Acidobacteriaceae > Sulfotelmatobacter. The sequence continues at coordinate 3,755 of JASHQK010000706.1, read as the reverse complement.
GCTCGCATTCATAAATTCCGGCGCACCTTTCATAACTCCCCCTCATAAACGCGCCACAGGGCTTCCGCAAGGAAGCCCTGATTCCTTTTCACCGTCATGCCCAATTCGGGAAAACGATCGAAAAAAAAGCTCGAGGAAACTAGCGCAAGCTGAAGTTTGACCAGATATTGCCGAGATATCAGGAACTATGATTCCTCAGCTACCAGCCAGCTCCGCAGGGCGAAGAAGCGAGCGTGTCTCCATCGCTTTTCCGGTCGAGGTCGCCGGGATCGACATTTCCGGACATCGCTTCTCCGCGAGAACGAAGACTACGACGGTCAGCCGATACGGGTGTGCAGTTTCGGTCCCGCATTGCCTGCAGACCGATCAGAAAATTCACGTGCGCCGCATCGGTACGAACGATACCGCAGTCGGACGCGTGGTCGCCTCACTCGGTATCTTTGGTGATGGTCGCGTCTATGGGATCGGGACCGCCGATTCCTGCGAGCCGCTGTGGGGAATCCAGTTTTCCTCGCAGTTCTATGAAAAAGTGCTGGATGAGCTGCACGAGGGCGTGTACTTCGTGGACCACGAGCGCAAAATCACTTTCTGGAATGATGGAGCAGAGCGCCTAAGTGGTTACACTGCGACGGATGCGGCGGGAAGGTTCTGCTTTGAGAATCTTCTGGGACACATCGACGAATGCGGCCGCCCTCTGTGCCTCACAGGATGTCCTTTGAGCAAGGCGATGCGCGACGGGCTTCCTCGCGCCGCCGAGTTTTACCTGCGCCATCGGGAGGGTCATCGGGTTCCGGTCAGCGTACGTGTCATGCCCATGAAAAATGCCGAGGGCTTGGTCATCGGGGCGATTGAGATCTTCAGCCAAGCCGACGTCGAGATGAATGTTGAAAAAAGAGTTACCGAGCTGGAGCAGATGGCGTTTCGCGACCCGCTCACAAACCTTCCCAACCGCCGCTACCTGCAGATGAAGGTGGAGCAAGCCTTCGAGGAACACCAAGTTTTTGACCGATCTTACGGTCTGCTGATGTTCGATCTCGACAACTTCAAGCAGGTCAACGATACTCACGGCCACGATACCGGCGATGCCGTGCTAAAAACGGTAGCCAGGACTCTGTCAGCGGGCCAGAGAAGCGTGGACATTGTGGGGCGCTGGGGCGGGGAAGAGTTTCTCATCATGATGCCGGATATAAAACCCGCCGACCTGGGCGACTTTGCCGAGCGTTGCCGGGTCATGATCGAACAGTCGTCTGTATTGGCTGGCAGCGGCCGCGTGAGCGTCACGGCCTCAATCGGAGCCACGGTGCTCGGCCCGGGGGACTCAGCCGTGTCGGTCATCCGAAGGGTCGACGAGCTGATGTATCAAAGCAAACGGTCGGGCGGCAATCAGACCATGGCCGGATAGGCCGTCTTCCGCGCGCCTCGGCGCAACCGCTGGCTTTTAGGGAAAAAGCTCTAACCCGCAGAATTCTCCGAGGGAATGGAGTCGGCGGGCTCTTCGTCTCCGGCGGGAACGAGGTCAAATTTTTTCAGCTTGTAGCGCAATGCGTCGCGGCTGATATCGAGCAGGCGGGCGGCATGAGTCTGGTTATTGTTGGCCTGCCGCATGGCGAGTTCCACCATGGCGCGCTCGACTTCCTCGAGTGACGTGCCTTCTTCCGGAATATAAAGCCGGGGCAAAACGCGTCCGTTGGCCAACGGTTTGCCGCCGCCATCGCTCGAGGCGCTGGAGTGCTCGAAGGCGGTGAGGCCGCTGCGAGCGGCTTCGCCGACGGCGAACGGCATATAGATGGGGCGCAGAACGGATTCTTCCTCGAGAATCATGGCGCGCTCGATCGAATTCTTGAGCTCGCGCACATTTCCCGGCCAGTTATGCGCCAGCAGCAAGCGCCGCGTGTCGGGGCTGATGCCACGAATCGATTTCTTGAATTTCCGGTTGTAGAGATTGATGAAGAAATCGACCAGGGGAAGAATGTCTTCCGTGCGCTCGCGCAGCGGCGGAATGAAGATGGCAATGATGGCCAGGCGATAGTAAAGATCCTGGCGGAAGTGGCCTTCGCGCACGGCTTTTTCCAGATCGCGATTGGAAGCAGCGACGACACGCACATCGACTTGCATGTCGCGCACTCCGCCCACGCGTCGAATCACTTGATCTTCGAGAACCCGCAGCAGCTTGGCTTGCAGAAGCGGTGAGAGCTCGCCGATTTCGTCGAGAAACAGCGTGCCGCCGTTGGCCGTCTCGAACAACCCTTTCTTCATCTGCTTGGCGTCGGTGAACGCGCCTTTCTCATGGCCGAAGAGTTCGGCCTCCATGAGAGTCTCAGGGATGGCGGAGCAGTTGATGGCGACGAAAGGTCCATTCTGGCGCGAGCTTTCGTAGTGGATGGTCTTGGCCACAAGATCTTTGCCGGTGCCGCTCTCGCCTTGAATCAGAATCGTGGTCGCCTCGCTGGCTGCGACTTTCTGCACGAAATTCATCAGCTCGATCATCTTGGGCGAGACAGCGACGGCGTCGTGATAGCCGGTGCGGCGGCGCACTTCGCCGCGCAGAGACTGCACTTCGCTGCGCAGGCGCGTGGCTTCCAGCGCGTTCTGAATGGTGACGCGGAGTTCCTCGAAATCGAGAGGCTTGCCCACGAAGTCGTAGGCTCCGAGTTTGAGCGCGTTCTTGACGTCGTCGAGCTGCGGGTCGGCCGTGATCATGATGACGGCGGCGGCGTCACCATTTTTCTTGAGCTGTTCCAGAACCTGGAGACCGTTGAGGTCGGGCAGGCGAACATCGAGCAAAACGAGGTCAGGGGACTCGTGCTGGGCCAGGCGCAGACCAGGCTCGCCGGCCGCCGCCTCGACGACTTCGTATCCCCACTCTTCACACTTCTGGCGCAGAGACCAGCGCACCAGGCGCTCGTCATCGACAATCAGAATTTTCTCGGCAGGCATCCCCCGTATAGCTTACTACGGACGAGGAAAAGGGGGTAAGGACGGCGAGGCAGCGGGCTGTTTGGAATGGAAGCGATCCAAACGCGCGATCTTTGCGTCGCAAGACCGCGACGCTTCGCGCGGATCGCTCAGATCCTTCGCTACGCAACGGCGGCTTGCTCAGGATGACAGCAAAACTGACCAAATACCGGAGTGCAGGTTAGGTGAAATCCTCCACCGCAAAGGGCACGAAGGGGCAGGAAGGGAAACCGAGGGCACAGTTCATTTGGAATTTGCGCTGTTCTTGGGTGCTGAAGCTGCAATGGATGAGGACGTTGGGGTATGGTGAGCCATCCTAGGCTTTCTCCGCGACTGTGCCGTCCGCTGAAGGTGGACTTGGTTCATCTCGTTTTGCTATCCCGGCACTGCCGTGCCGGGCTTTCACATTCCGTCGCTGCGCGGCTGGAGAACATATATCGACAAGCGCGATGACCGAAGATCGGCCCTCGCAGATCAATGAATCAGGTTTTCACCATTGAAATATGAGATGAGTCGCAGGAATCTCCACGGCAGATCCTGCTCGCAGAAAGCCGTGAAATAGGTTTTCGCGGTGAGCGCAGACTGGTTCTAGGGCAGCGGCGGTGCAATCGCCGCTCTCTGCAGTGGCAGTACCACCGTGAAGGTTGTGCCTTTGCCGAGCGTGCTCACGACGTCGATCCGTCCCTGGTGGTCTTCGACAATGCGGCGGGCGAGGGAAAGGCCTAAGCCTGTGCCTTCGCCCTTGGTGGTAAAGAAGGGACGGAAAATGTGGGGCAGTTGTTGCGGCGGAATGCCGCGGC
>JASHQK010000068.1 GCA_030039195.1 Candidatus Sulfotelmatobacter sp. | reverse complement strand
TTCCATGAACGCCGCCAGCGCCACCACCACCCCAATCAGCCACGGATTGTACCTGGGCACCCAGGGGGCCTGTTCCAGGGGGAGAGCCAGCGCAGCATCGCTCATCGCAGATACACCTTTGGTTCCACGCTCATGCCTGGCCGAAGTTGCAGGTCGCGGTTTTCGCCCGGATCGAGCACGACCTTCACCGGAATGCGCTGCACAATTTTCACGTAGTTGCCGGTCGCATTTTCCGGGGGCAGCACGCTGAACAGCGGGCCCGTCGCCCCCGCGATGCTGTCTACGTGACCTTTGTAGTCGCGGCCGCTGGAATCCACGTGAATCTCGACCGGCTGTCCCCGTCGCATGTGTTTCATTTGTGTTTCCTTGAAGTTGGCCGTGATATAGACATCCCGCAGCGGCACCACTGTCAACATTTGTTGGCCGGGCTGGACGTTCAGGCCGACGACAACGGTCTTGGTCACCTCACCACTGATGGGTGCAATGATCTTCGTATATTCGAGGTTCAACTCCGCCTGGTGCAGCAGCGCACGCTTGTCCTGAACATCGGCGATCGCAGCCTGCACACGGGCCTTGGTGGAAGATACCTGTTGTGGACCGGTTTGCGCGTATTCGTGGTTGGCAGTCGCTTGCGTCAGCCGGCTTTGCGCTTGCTGCACAAATTGCTGCGCGGCCGATTCGCTGGCCTGGGTAGCTGCGACGTTCGCGGTGCTGGATTTCGCCGTCGCCAGCGCCTGATCATAGATTTGCTGTGACACCTCACGCTTTTCAACCAGCAGCTTATACCGGTGGAGATCATCTTGGGCTTTCACATCGTTCGCCTCGGCGGCCGCCACTTGTTCATGAGCAGCCGTTAATTGCTTTTCAGCAGCCGCGACCGCAGCCTGTGCGTCCTCTATTCCCGAGGCGGTGAACTGCAATTGACTGGTTGAATTCACGGAAGTGATCGGTACGGTGATATTCAGGGATCGCGCTGTAGCTTCGGAGTTGGCTAGATTTGCTTGTGCTTGCGCGAGGGCCACCTGGTAATCCGTAGGATCGATTTCGACCAGCACGTCGCCTTTTTCGACCCACTGGTTGTCATTAACATTGACCTTCACGACGTAACCTGAGATGCGGGCGCTCACGGGGTAGAGGTGAACATCAACTTGCGCGTCGTCTGTCGATTCGTAGCTGCTCAAGTAGCGCCATAAGAACAGACTAGCGACTATCACGACCGCCACGATAATGAGAATCAATATGTTGCGGCGCTGCTTCCGGCGCGCGTCGGGTGAATACTTTTTCTCCGGCAGCGGGGGTGTATAGACCGAAGCGCCAGAGGCAGAGGGCGAGGATGATGTGTTTTCGTCGGCCACGTTCATTTTCCCCGGAAGTACTCCTTCACGCCCTGCTCTCCAGCACCCATGGCGCGAATGAGTGAGATTTTCGCGAAATTGTAGTTGTACAGACTGGAAATGTATTGCTCGTGAGCGCTGGCGACTAACTCTTGCGACTGCACCACCTCAACTGTGTCGGTAACCCCCGCGGTGAAGCGATCGCGCGATTGCGTTAGCGTCTCGTCGGCCAGCGCGACGTTGCTTTGCGCAACCTTCACTTGCTCCGAAGAACTTTGGAGGTTAAAGAGCGCGGTGCGTACGTCGGCCTCAACCTGTGCGCGTAAATTATCGAGCTGTTCCCGGCTCTGTTCGAGCCGTGCATCGGCCTGTTGGATGTCGGCATGAACGCTGTTGCCAGTAAAAATCGGAATGGACAGCGTTCCGCGGACGTCGTATACCCGCGTTGAATCCGAGGGATGAGCCCCGCCGGTTCCATAATCAGCGCCAAAGGATAGCGATGGGAAATAGCCCGCGACTGCGGCTTTGCGCGATAACTCTGCTGCGCGAAGCGTGCTTTCAGCGGCGCGATAGTCGGATCGCGAGGCATAGGCACGGGTTAAGGCCTCGTCGACAGTCATATTTTCGAGCGGCTCGTACGGCGATTTGTCGGTCAGCTCGAAATCCTGGCTCGGGGCCAGACCGATCGCACGGGCTACAGTGATCTTTTGAATGGCAAAATCGTTCTTTGCCTGGATCAGCTCTTGCTGCCTGGTCTGTAACTCGACTTGGCTACGCATGGCGTCAATATCTGCAGCCGTGCCAGCGTTGACCTGGTCCGTAGCTTGATCAAAGAGCGCTTGCGCGGTCTGGACCTGGGCTTCATCCGTTGCAATGCGCGCCTCGTCGGCCACCGCCTGGAAATAAACATACCCAACCGTCAGCACGACGAGGTCGTGAGCGTCAAGGAGTGTATAGTCGGCCGATTTCACGCTTTGGCTGGCCGCGCGAGCGGCATTGATGGATTTCCAGTCGAATAAGCTTTGGTTTACGCCCGCGCGAGCATCGAAATAAGAAAAGGGCCCGATCGAGGGAGAGATGTGTAATAAAGTCGCGAGACCCGCGAAGCCGAGTTCGTCAACGTTGAGCTTCGACTCTGCCACGTAAGGCGCGGCTGTCACCTGTGGCAGCAACGCACTCAATTCTTGCCAGCGCTGACCGCGAGCGGCAACGGTGTCGGTTCGCGACAGCAGCAGTCCGAGGTTGTGTTTCAGTCCCAGATCAATTGCATTTTCGAGCGACAGCGGCATGCGGCCGGCAATGAGCTTTGTCGGCACGCTTCCGGAATAAGGATTCGCTCCATTTCCAGTCGGAGAACTTTGACCTGGAGTGCCCGAAACAGCGCCTGAATAGTTTTGCGCATGGGAAATTAACGCTCCAAAAATCAAGGCTTTTGCGCACAGAAGGCGCATCAGGGCTCCGGAAGAAAGCACGAAAGAACCTCCTTGACTTCGGATATGCCCGGGGGAAATGCCAACGATGATACCGCAGTTGGACGATTCATTTCTGGAAATGGATTCAAGTCGTGTGATCAAATAAAGTTGACGGAGCGAAACCGTAAGTTCTGGGCAATTTGTCAGGAGAGCCGTTTACTGGACCGCCAAATCTGGCAATAAGAAAATCGGACGACAGTCGAACACGCTGCGTGTGAGCCCGTGCGGCTCGCGCTCCTCGATGCAAACGGTCCAACGGGCACGTTTTCGAACGAGGACGGCCCGCTTCCATGGTGACGTCGTCGGAACTATGGACGTTGGAAGGCATCCCACGATTGCTCCGGATAACAAGCCACACGGAAATTGGGTGCGCTCCCTCGGATTCGTACTTGCAAATGGCGCAGAGGGGAGTTGGCCGTGGGGATGCAGCCGAGCGGTGTCTCCACAGAGGAAGATCGTCGACTGTTTCTGCCCAAAATCAGATTAAATTTAGGGGGCGTGGGCGGCAATGGTGCCGATATCTGCAATGTTGTCCCCTTTCTTGAGGGATGGGACTGCGTTGACATGCAGGATGACGCCGGAGATGGGAGCGCGGGCTTCGAGTATGACTTTGCCGAAATAGTCGGTGACAAAGCCGATTTTCATGCCCTCTTGAACATAGGTACCACGCTTCACAAGCGGGTACCAAATACCAGGGCCGTCGGACAAGACATCTACCACTTTGTCGAGCCAGACGGGATTCTCGATGGGCCGAGGGTCTCCCGGGAGCATCTTGAGAGCACGCATGGTGCTGAGTGTTCCGTCGACGAGAAGTGCAACGTCATCTTCTTCAACGGTGCCCGCATAGCCAGCTTCAACGACGATGGAAGGTTTACCGCGAGCAGTCGAGGTGTTGTCGAGGTAGCGAGTAGCGGATAGGTCGGTGGGACGGTCGCGCCATATGATTATGTGGTCGAGTCCAAAGGCGAGGACCATCTCTTTCGATATACGGTCTTGATCCTCCTTGCCAGTAGGTGCCCAGTACGCGTAAGGGCGCAGGCTCTCGTCGAGATCGCCCCCGTGGTAGTCGATAAGATAATCACATCGATCGACGACTTGCTTGGTGATAACAAAGGACGCACGTTCGGTTTGCGTCCCATCAGCTTTCCCGGGGTAGAAGCGGTTCATGCTCTTGTTATCGATGGGGTTTACATGAGGCACCTTTTGTTCGAAGGATTGAATGTTGACCAGCGGGACAAGGATAACGGTGCCCGCGATTTGAGGCGGATCAAGCAGGTTGATGAGTTTTTCAAGTGCGATGATGGAGGTATATTCGGTACCGTGGGCACCAGAGACAAGAGCTAGCACAGGACCATGCTTTGCGCCATTGATCACGATGACGGGAATATTGGTAGCGGCGTCGACACCAGAGGGGACTTCCAGATAGCCCGTTGATTTTTGGCCCGGAGCAGCAGTCGCAGTGCCGACAGAAAAAGAAGAAGCCTGTGCCTGGACGAACACTGCGAATAAGAGAAAGATCCCGTACGAAGCAAAGGTGCGAGCAAAAGACCTAAGCATAGATCCTCCATGGGGGGATGAGGATACAGCGAGAGAATGATTTGAGCAATGCATAGAGCCTCACATCGACTCGCTGCACTCGCTAAGTTGGCCAAAACAATATTTGTCCGCGACCCAGATTTTCCGGTGTGCGCCGTGATGAATCTGCGCGCCAGCGGAGCACCTTTCGATCCGCCTGTCGCGCAAAATTTTCCAGCCGGCGGCACTCGGCCACTCTGCGGCGCGGGACCAAGGACTGGAATGCAGGCATGAGGCTCCGGTGTTATTCGCCTTTTATTCGCCTTAGACTACCGCCTCTTTATTTGTCGTGCAATCCCAGTGTCGGGTAGTGGTGCAGTTTGCTTGTCATCCTGAGCAAGCCTCTTTTGCGCAGCGAAGAGCCTGCCCTGAGCGAAGTCGAAGGGATCTGGACGAGCCGCAGGGAGTGGCGCATCTCTTGCGCCACACGATCGAGCGTTCGGCTCGCTTCCTTATCAAACCGCACCACTACCCCGTATCGGCTTACGCAACTGGCGCAATCGATCCAGCGGTTCGCATCGGGCCATGTGCTCTTAGGCGCAGCGCTGACTCAGCAGATGATATGTTGATTGTTGACCAACAATGAGCCGCGAAAAGTTTCCGCTCAGCACAGTTCAGGTTCCGCCTAATGGGAAGCGTGTCGTTGATCCGATCGATTCGCTAGCCGTTGGTTATGAAGGTCTGCGCCTTCCTGCAGCCGTTCTGCTCGACGACGTGCGCAGCATGTACAACGTCGGCGCTTTCTTTCGCGCGGCGGATGGCGTCTGCCTGGAGAAGCTATATCTCTGTGGGATTACTGCACATCCACCGAAGAAAGCCATTTCGAAGACCGCTTTGGGCGCCGAAGAGATCGTTCCGTGGGAACACAACTGGGATGCCATCAAAATGGCTCAGGGGTTGCGCAGCATTGGATTTCGAATCGCCGCCATTGAAACCGGCGCGCATTCGGTGGATCTGTTCGATTGGCAACCCAGCTTTCCCGTCTGCGTTGCTTTTGGGAACGAGGTCGAAGGACTAAGGCCGGAACTGCTGGAAATGGCCGACACGCACGTGCGGATTCCTATGTTGGGCAAAAAGACGTCGCTTAACGTGGCCACTGCGGCTGGGATTGTGCTCTATGAATTGCTGCGCAAGTATCGCATTCTGTGCAGGAACTCAAAGTGAAGATCTAACGCACCACGGCCACATTTCTACGGCTTGCAACCTGTGCTGACGACTCCAGTGAGGACGGGCAGCGGTGGCAGTTTATTGGCGGCAAGAACAGCGTTCAAGGCAGCGACGTCCTGTTTGTTCAACTGCTGCCAGTTCGCCAGATCTTTGTCGAGGGCCTCGCAACTTTGTCGCGCTGCCGAGTGAACGGTGTCTGCCGGGCGCATGTCGGCGCTCTCGACGCTGAAGATGAGCCGCGCCAGGTCGCGGTTCACGGGTCCAAATCCCGGAGCCCGCTGGGTTCCCTTGTCGATCGCATCGATCTTCTTTTCGAAGTCGGCTACCGCGTCTTTTGTCTCTTTGGTTTCAGACTGCTTCAAAGCGTCCGTACGTTCCGCGAGAGCTTTACGCAAAGCTGCGACCTGATAAAAGGCATCGGAAGTCGCCTTCATGCCGCGGCTGATTTGCTGCGCCAAATCGAGTTGGTCAGACAAATCCACGGGCGAGGCATGAACTCGTGGATCAAGTTCCACCGTGAGAGGCTGTCGCAGCGTCTGACTGCCAACCCGTAGTTCGACGGTGTACTTGCCGGGCAACACCAGCGGCCCACGAGGTTGCAGGCGCGGCGTGAGGCCTGGTACGGCATGATCAGCCAGTGTGTATTCGGTGTACTCCAGCAGTTTGCCGTAATATCCGTACGGAAGCGCAAGGGGCGGCGGATACCGCAGATCCCATACAAAGCGATTGACGCCCGCATCCTTCGACAAGCTGTCCTCTGGAGCAAACCAGTAGCTGGGAGCATTGGCCGGAAGATACGCGGCCGGCTTTGTTTCGCTGGAAAATTGCGCCACCTCGGCTCCCTTCCCGTCGTAGATCGTCAGCGTCATCTCGCCTGCCAGCTGCGTCTTCAGGTAGTAGTAGAGGATTGCTCCGTCGGGCGGATTCTGGCCGGCCGGAGTTTCGATTGGATAAGGAGTGTCCTGATAGTTGTCCCACCGCACTCGCATGGCAGGGGCAGGCTTGAAGAGGTGCTCATCGGACGCGGTGATTTGGGGATTGATTTCGCGAAGAGGGGTGATGTCGTCGAGAACCCACAGGCTCCGTCCGAAGGTCGAGACTACCAAGTCGTTGTCATGCACCTGGAGATCAGTGATGGGTGTTGCCGGGAGATTCAAAGAAAGCGGGTGCCAGTGGTCACCGCGGTCCCACGAGACGTATACATCAGTATCGGTACCGGCAAAGAGCAGGCCTTTCCGCTTGGAATCTTCGCGCACGACGCGAACCATCTCGCGTTCCGGAAATCCGTTGACGATTTTCTGCCAGCTCTTGCCGTAGTCATCGGTGCGAAGCACATTAGGAGGAGTGGACTCTCGCGTTGCACCGACCGTCAGGTAGGCCGTCGCCGGGTCTTGATGCGAAGCTTCGACGTAGAGGATCTGGGTGGGTTCGGTCAATCCGGGAGGAGAAACATTTTGCCAGTTCTTCCCACCGTCGCGGGTAAGCTGAACCAGCCGGTTGCTCGTGCCAGCCCAGATTACGCCAGACTGCACGGTTGACGGTGACAGGGCGGTGATGGCCGGAGGAGGTGGCTTGTCCGGATCAGGCTTCTCCGGTTCCTCCTGCTCGCCATAGCCGGTAAGGTCAGGGCTGATCTCTCGCCAACTTCGTCCGCCATCGGCCGTCTTGAGCACAAACTGCATGCCTAAATACAGTGTGGAAGGATCCTGGGGCGAGAAGACCAAAGGCGGCATTTGCGAATTGCGATATCTCTTGCCACGCTCGAAGACGGTTGCGATTTGGCCGGTAGATTCGTCGCGACGAACCACGGTGCCGTACCATCCTCCGCTGTAGACGAGGTTGGGATGCGCCGGGTCTGGAGCGATGTACGAATACTCGAAGCCGCCCGTCGAATACCAATCCTGCAAAAGGATCTCGCCATAGTCGCTACGACTGAGCACGGCCGCCGTACCACTGTCCTGCTGGGCTCCATAGACGCGATAGGGAAACAGTTTGTCGGTGGAAACGTGATAGAACTGCCCCGTCGGTTGGTTGTACCAGGAACTCCAGGTTTTGCCGCCATCGACAGTGACGATCGCCCCCTGATCGACACCAAAAATCATGCGCGCCGGATCGCGGGGGTCGATCCACGCCACGTGGAAGTCGTCGCCGCTGGGAGCTCCAGCGAAAGCTTCAAACGTCTTGCCTCCGTCAGAGGAGCGATACATGGAGGTCTGCGATACATACAATACGTCGGGATTCCGGGTGTCGACGAAGACGCGACTGAAATATTCATCGCCAGTCACTCGCGGATCCTTGGTGGACTGTTGCCAGGTCGTGCCTCCGTCATCGGAACGGAAGAACCCCTGTTCCATAATTGCGTACAAGCGTCGTCCACCGGTTCCTGCAGCGACCGCTATGCCAAGCCTCCCGCGTGCCTTCTCCGGCAAACCTGTAGTGACAAGAGGAGTCCAGGTAGAACCACCATCTGCGGACTTAACAATGTCTGAGGTAGCTTCCTTCGCAGAATCGCCGGTGCCGGAAGCGGGGCGATAGATCACTGCGTACAAAATGTCAGGATTGCCGGGATCGGAACACAGGTCAACGACCCCGATTGAGTCTTCGGCAGAAAACACTTTCGTCCAGTACTTGCCGCCGTCGACGGTTCGAAAAATTCCGCGGTTGGCGGTTTTCGCGGTTGCCGGAAGCGGCCGCCAAAGTATTCCGAAGCCAATTGAGTTTCCGCCGACCACGGCGACGTCGCGATTTCTTGGATCGACGATGATCGCCTGTATGAAGGGGACGTCCTCGAGCCCGTCGTTCTTCCACGTACTGCCTGCATCGGTCGAGCGATAGACGCCTTCGCCCCGTGTCTGTTCCCCGGTTCCGACATATAGAACGTTGGAATCGGACGGAGCAATCGCAAGGGCGCCGACGGATGCAACCCGTTCCTTGTCGAAAATCGGGAACCAGGTTTGTCCTCCGTCGGTTGTTTTCCAGACACCCCCGCCGGGAGTACCGAAATAATAGATATTCGGGTCAGCCGCGCCAGCGACGGCAGTAACGCGCCCGCCGCGAAATGGGCCGATTGACCTCCACTGCATGCCGGAAAGAAGTTTGCTCTCGAGTGGTTCCTGGCTCCAAAGATTAGCGGGCCAAAGGGCAGTCAAGGCCATGAGCGCAAGAAAGAGCCGGAGGTGCACTCCGTGCAGGACACCTTTCATTTCGATTCCCCAATTTCTGATCGCACCCGTTCTGGGTCGCAGTGTGGTGACGCTTAGCCGGAACTACGCTACCACAATTCAAGTCTGTCGCGCCGTCGAACACTCGATTGCTGACCCGCTGTCACCATCGAGACGGCCACGAGCATAGCGAGCCCCAGCAGAGCGTTACCCAAGATCCCACTTTCCATTGAAAAACAATTTGGTGTGAAACAGGTGTGAAGGGTCTATAAAGAAGTCGTAAAAGTTTTGCCCCAAGAATGGGCTGATCTCGAATCTTTATGAAAATTTTGCGGAGTTCTGTGCTGGAATAAGAGAAGCTGAATGCGGGTGCCAAGATCTCCAAGGCCGGCATTTAGGCTGAGTCAAGAACGATGGCTATTATCTACAGTCTCGCAGAGTATCTGCTCTTCGTCGTACTCGTCACAATTTGTGTAAAGCCCTTAGGGGGGTACCTCGAACGCGTTTTCGCCGGGAAGCATACCGTCCTCGATTGGGTTTTCCATCCTATCGAGAAGGTGATTTATCGCGTCACAGCCGTTGATCCAATGGCTGAAATGACGTTCGGGCAATACGCAACCTGCTTCGTGCTCTTCGGATTCTTCGGTACGTCTCTGTTGTATGCCATTCTCCGAGTCCAGCGTTTCTTACCGTGGTTTTTTCCGGCTTATCACACTACCCCACTAACTCCGGATCTGGCCTTAAACACCGCCATCAGCTTTTCGACCACGACCACGTGGCAAGCCTACGCAGGCGAGAACACAATGAGCTATTTCAGCCAGATGGCCGGTCTCTGCGCGCAAAACTTCCTGGCGGGAGCAGCCGGGCTGGCGGTCGGGATCGCTTTCATTCGCGGTCTTGCCAGACAAGTCTCCGACACGTTGGGCAACTTCTGGGTCGATTTGGTTCGCGCGATTCTGTGGGTGCTATTGCCGGCATCATTGATCGGAGCTCTCGTACTGGTATGGCAGGGAGTGCCGATGAACTTCCATCAGTACTCTGTAGTGACCACCGTCGGGGGCGCAAAACAGGTCATTCCGCAAGGTCCGGTTGCAGCTCTTGAAATCATCAAGAACCTCGGTACCAATGGCGGCGGCTTTTTCAATGTCAACGGCGCACACCCATATGAGAATCCCACCCCGTTCAGCAATTTTCTCGAGATGCTGGCAATCGTACTTCTTCCGGCAGCGTTAACTAACACGTTCGGCAGGATGGTCGGCCAACCACGCCAGGGATGGGTCTTCTATTGGGTGATGGTGTTTCTCTTTGCCTGCGGCTTGCTCTCTGTGCGCCTCTTCGAGCAAACAGGCAATCCGCAAGTTAGGAGTGTGGACTTTAGAAGTAGTCGCCTACAGCCGGGTGGCAACATGGAGGGGAAGGAAGTACGATTCGGCATCACCGGTTCGACGCTCACGGCAGTCGTGACGTCGAACACTGCAACCGGGTCCTACAACTCCATGCACGACAGCTTCAGTTCACTCGGCGGAATGGTTCTGCTGCTGAACATGCTCCTCGGTGAACTGGTCTTCGGCGGCTTGGGCACCGGCCTCTACAGCATGGTGATGGCCGCCGCCATCGCAGTTTTTCTTGGCGGCCTCATGGTCGGCCGCACCCCGGAATATCTCGGCAAGAAAATAGGACCGCCGGAAAACAAGATGATCATGTTGTATGCCCTGGCGGCACCTCTCGTAGTGCTTCCCCTCACCGCGATTGCTGTGAGCACTCATGCAGGACTCGGGGGTTTGACGACGAACAGCGGCCCGCATGGCTTCACCGAAATCCTGTTCGGCTACACGTCCTGCTTTGCCAACAACGGTCAGACCTTTGCCGGCCTAAGTGCGAACACTCCCTTCTATAACCTGACGACCGCATTCGCGATGATAGTGGGAAGGTTCGGACTCGCTATTCCCGCGCTGGCTCTGGCGGCATTGTTCGGACGGCAGAGAAACACTCCGGCTACAACTGGAACGCTTCCGACTCACTCTTTTGTCTTTGCCCTGCTTCTCACTGCATGTTTGATCGTCATGGTAGCCGTGAGCTACCTGCCGTCACTGGCACTCGGTCCGATACTCGAACGGCTGCAGTTCGGAGCGTGATCATCTCGTACTCACTCCGAGGAACGCGCCCTTTCGATGGTGCGGTAGTCAGGTTTCACCGTTCGTCATTGCTGCTTGGTACCATATAGGTACTCTCCAGTTGTTCTTCAGTAGTACTCAATTGGTACTCGACCTGGTGGTTGGTTGTGCTACTAAGTACTAATCTCCCTGACAGAAGCTTGGAGCCGTTTTGAACCTTTGCAACTGCGCGCTTCGGTGGAATACTGCCATACCTTAGGAGCGCACCGTGCACAAGATCAGAGTCCTCGTGGCAAATCGGCCACGTCTGATGCGGGAATTGGTGCTCACGACGATGGCGGAGCAGCCCGACATTGAAGTTGTCGGTGAGGCACAGAACGAAGGCGAGATCACCGAACTCGTGGACAAGACCCGACCTGATTTCCTGATCATTGCGCTCGAAGACCCAGAGCGCGATCCAAGTTTGTGCGGTTTCCTGCTTGGACGGTACCCGGGTATGCGTATCCTCGCGGTTTCGTCTGGACACGACGACAGCACCTGCTATTGGGCGTTCGTCGA
>JASHQK010000705.1 GCA_030039195.1 Candidatus Sulfotelmatobacter sp. | reverse complement strand
CCGATTCTTACCAGCACTTCATGATCAGGCACGCCTTTCCACAATAAGCGCCTCACAGCGATCACCTCAGTCATTGCAACTTTCATGCGAGTATTCTATGTGATCGCCTATCTCCCACGGGAGCAACCGACGGCGCTCAAATCCATGTAATCGGCCCGTTGCAGAACTCCATCCTTCCGTTTATCGTTCCTGCCATGAAACGATTCTGTTTCGCCATTCTACTCAGCCTCACGCTCGTATTCTCAGTGACTTCCTTTGCCAAAGAGAAGAAGCCACAGCCGCTGACGCACTCCGAACGCGGTGACAGGTGGGCGGAAAAGACGCTGCACAAGCTCACGCTGCAGGAAAAAATCGGCCAGGTCTTCATGGTCTGGTGCCGCGCGGGATTTCTGAATGTCGAGAGCCCGGAATACCTGCAGCTACGCGAAACCATGCAGAAATATCATGTCGGCTCGTTCGCCATGACCGTGCACGTGGACGGTCCATTTCTTTTGCGCACCGGCCCGTATGAGGCCGCGGAACTGCTCAATCGCCTGCAGCGCGACTCCAAGCTGCCGCTGCTGTTCGCGGCTGATTTTGAACGCGGCGTCTCCATGCGGCTGGCGGGTACGACGAACTTTCCGCATGCCATGGCTTTTGGCGCCGACGGCAGCGCCGCAGACGCCGAAGCCTTCGGCCGTATCACCGGAGAAGAAGCGCGAGCCATCGGAGTTCATTGGAATTTCTTTCCTGACGCCGACGTGAATTCCAATCCTGCGAATCCCATCATCAACACGCGCTCGTTCGGAGAGGATCCCAAGGAAGTTGGCGATCTGGTCGCGGCTTACATCAAGGGAGCGCACGAGGCCGGCATGCTGACCACGGTAAAACACTTTCCCGGCCATGGCGATACGGCTACCGACTCGCATCTGGGAGTGGCCAGCGTCAATGTCGATCGCACGCATCTCGACTCGATCGAATTGCCGCCGTTCCGCGAAGCCATCGCCGCCGGCGTGGATTCCGTCATGGTGGCGCATGTGACCGTCCCCGCGCTCGATAACGATCCCAATCATGTCGCCACGATTTCGCCGACCGTCGTGTCTGATCTGCTGGAGAAGCAGCTCGGATTTAAAGGAATCGTGGTCACCGACGCGCTGGATATGGCCGGTGTGACGCACTTGTTTGCCAACGATATTGGCCGCGCCGCAGTCGAGGCGTTCAAGGCGGGCAACGATCTGTTGCTCATCCCGGCCGATCTTGCAGCGTCGTACGCGGCCATGCTCAAAGCCGTACAGTCGGGAGAAATCTCACGCCAGCGGCTCGACCACTCCGTGCTTAAGATATTGAAAACCAAGGGTGCTCTGGGCCTGAACGTGAAGCGAACGGTAGATATCAATCAGCTCGCCGCGGTTATTGGGAAACCGGAAAACATTGCCTTCGGCGAGAAGGTTGCCGCCTCGGCCATCACCCTGGTGCGCGATAACGGCCAGGTGCTTCCGCTGAAATCTGAGGGAACCAGCGTGGCCGGTCTGCCGTATATGACGAGAGAGGAAACGCGCAACGATACCGTTGCCGTGATCCTCTCGGAAGATGTGCGTCTGGACTCCGGGCATGCCTTTGCCCGCGAACTGCGTGCGCGCATTCCCAACGCGAACGTGTTGTACGTCGATCCGCGCATCGCGGCTGGCATGAGCGACGAAGTTCTGAACGCTGTCGCCCAAGCGAAGAAGGTAATCGCTGCAGTCTATGTCATCCCGACGGCGGGAAAGATCGACAATTCGATGAACATGGCCGATGCCACCGGAACGCTGCTGCAGCAACTGCTCGATCGCGCGGGACAGAAAACCGCGGTCGTAGCCATGGGCAATCCATATTTGGCGAGCAATTTTCCCAAGATCGAGAATTACATGTGCACATTTTCGAACGCGTCGGTATCGGAAGTGGCCGCGGTCCAGGCCCTGTTCGGCGAGATCCCCATTCATGGGCATTTGCCGGTCACGATTCCGAACATTGCCGCGCGCGGCGCCGGAATCGAGCATCCCGCGCAGGTTGCGAAGGGAGGGTCTGAAAATGCTCCGAAATGATCTTCATGCCCGGTGGGCGATCACGGCCGGGACAGTAGTTCTTGCGTCGTGGTTTCTCTTGTCGTGCAGCATTAATGTGCAAAAAGAAAAAAACGGGCAAGATAAGCAGGTCGATATCCGCACGCCCGTGGGCGGCATTCATGTCAGCAACGAGGCCACAGCCGCGGATACCGGTTTGCCCGTGTATCCCGGCGCTCGCCTGAAACAAAAGGATTTGAGCAATGAAGATAAGAGCGCGAACGTGAACATTTCCAGCTTCGGCTACAGCTTAAAGGTCGTCGCACTGGAATATGAATCGGATGACGCGCCCTCCAAAGTGGTCGCGTTCTATGACAACCAGCTTAAGAAGTACGGGGATGTTCTGGTTTGCCACACTCACCACCTCGATGTGAATGCAGATATCAAGGATTCCGATAAGCGCCCGCACGAACTCACTTGTGATGGATCGGGCGGGAGCAATATCGAGCTGAAAGTTGGCGTCAAAGAAAATCAGCACATTGTCGCGGTGGAACCGGAAGGCAAAGGGTCGAGCTTCTCTCTGGTCTACGTACGAACGCATGGCAAGGACGAAGAGATTTAGCTCGCTGGGGAAAATAACTGGGAAGGGCACGCCTTCAGTCGTGCCGACAGGCCGCCCAAGAATTAAATTACGCTTTAGCAGCTGAGGTCAGAATCGTCAAATTCAGTTCCGAGTCAGTTCAGGAGGATTCTTATGCATCGCCGTCTCGCACTCACGATCGCCTCGATCCTGCTCCTTGCGGCCGCTGCTCTCCCCCAGGATTCCGACAACCAGAACAAAGCTCTCGACGTGCAGAGTTCCGTGGGCGATTTGCACGTGGGCGCGGATGCGGACGCGAAGAAGGCAGGGCTGCCCCTGTATCCCGGGGCCCGGCCCAAACACGATGAAAATGCTGATCCCCTGAACTTCGGGATTCTTACCGAAAGCTTTGGCCTGAAGCTGGTCGTGGCTAAGTACGAGTCCGACGACGGCCCGGACAAAGTGATAGCCTACTATCGCAACAAATTGAAGAAGTATGGCAAGGTGCTGGAGTGTCACTCGCAAAAAGATGGCGTCGATGTCCAGTCTGACGACAAGAAATCGGGCGAAAGCAAAGAATTGAAATGCGAGCAGAACTCTGGGCCGGTGACCGAACTAAAAGTCGGCACGGAAGACAATCAGCACATCGTTGCCATCGAACCGCGCGATTCCGAAGGATGCACTTTCTCGCTGGTCTATCTCTACAGCCGGAAGGGCGACGAAATCTAGCTCTGCGGATATCGTCTGGACTCCGGCCGAATCCCATTAGCGTCGTAAATTGGCTAAACTACCAAGGACACGAAGGGGCGCGAAGCCTGTAAACCCCGCTGGCCTCGTTCGTGTGCTTTCGTGTGGTTCGTCGTGAATCGGTACACAACCTAATCCGGTCGTTCTTGCCTTCGCCCCAGCGCTGCGGTACTTTCAAGACAAACGCATTCCCTGTATGGATCAAGCCTGCTATAAGTGCGGCCAAAGGATCGAAGAAGGAGTGCCCTTTTGCCCGCATTGCTCGGCCCCGCAAATTCGAGTTGTGATTACGGAACCGCCCGCCGCAGCCGTGTTGCCGGACCAGGCGGGAGCGGCCGTGCTGCCCGAGACGCAAGCGCCTCCGGCAGTGGCTTTGACCCTGCCTTGGTCTGCGGCGTTTCGGCCCTGCGCCCTGGCTGCGGTCGTGGCCCGTCTGCTCATGTCGCTCGGGCTGAATCCGTTTGTCGCCATGTTGAGCGTGGGATTCCTGGCGGTTGCTTTTTACCGATACCGCTGGCGGGGAAGCGCAATTAAGCCGGCAGCTGGCGCTCGCCTGGGTGCACTGAGCGGTTTGCTCTGGTTCGCCATCTCATCGATTCTCGAAACCACGGCGGTGCTGTTTCTGCATGAGGGACCGGAGTTCCAGAAGGAGCTGGTGAAAAGGATCGATCTCGCGGCCGCGCAAACAACTGACCCGCAGACTCTGGCCGTCTTCCACTGGTTCAAGACCGCGGGGGGATTCGAATTCGTGATGGTAGCGTGCATCATCTGCTTGCTTTTTGCGGCGATCGCTCTGGGGGTGGTCGGCGGGGCGTTGGGTGGTGCCCTTCTGGGGCGAGATAACCGCAGTTAGTTTTCTTCGTTCGCGACCGAGATCGATTCAGGATCGACGTCTGAAAAAGGCGGTTTGGTGCATAGTCTGCAGGCTCTTGCGGCAGCGCGCGTTTGGCGCGTATCATGCCCCGTTTGCCCGATACTCTCATGAACGTTCCTGCTCGCGGTTCGCTGCTCGGGATCGAGCATCTCGAAGCGAAGGAAATATTGGGCCTGCTCGCGCTGGCCCGCCGCATGAATCCGCAGAAGCCGCGTCCGCTGCTGCGGGGCAAGCGCATCGTTCTTCTTTTCTACGAAGCTTCCACCCGCACGCGCTCGTCGTTCGAAATCGCCGCAAAATCCCTCGGGGCCGTGACCGTGCTGGTGCAATCCTCGGGATCGAGCATAGAAAAAGGCGAATCGGTTCTCGATACGG
Source organism: Candidatus Sulfotelmatobacter sp. (assembly GCA_030039195.1). Lineage (GTDB taxonomy): Bacteria > Acidobacteriota > Terriglobia > Terriglobales > Acidobacteriaceae > Sulfotelmatobacter. The sequence continues at coordinate 1,169 of JASHQK010000705.1, read as the reverse complement.
GCTACACGTTGCGCGCGGTCGGGGCCGATTGCATCGTGATGCGCCATCCTTCGGCGGGAGCGCCCAACTTGATGGCAAGCCATCTGGATATTCCGGTGATCAATGCGGGCGATGGCATGCATGAACATCCTTCGCAGGCATTGCTGGATGCCTTCACGATTCTCAAGCACAAAAAGTCATTGAAGGGACTGCGGGTGGCGATCATCGGCGACATCCTTCATAGCCGCGTGGCCCGCAGCTCCTGTCATCTGCTGTCGAAATTCGGAGTCAACATCACGCTCTGCGGCCCCATGGAATTCGTGCCCGAGGTGGCGGCTACGCTCGCGCCCGGCTTGCGCATCACTCGTCATCTCGAAGATGCCCTGCGCGGGACCGACGTTATGATGCTGCTGCGGGTGCAAAAAGAACGGCTGGCGGGACAAAAAATTCGCCTGCAGGATTACATCGCGCGCTATCAGATGACGACGGCGCGGCTGAAACTCGCCAAGCGCGACGCCATCGTGATGCATCCCGGGCCAATCATCCGCGGACTGGAACTGACTTCAGAAGTAGCCGATGGAGCACAGTCGGTGATCGTCGACGAAGTCCACAACGGCGTGCCGACGCGCATGGCAATATTGGCAAGGGCGTTGGGGAAGTCGAAATGACTTGGAACTGTTGTCGTCTTGATACGCATTGTCATCCTGAGCGAAGCGAAGGACCCATGCATTTTGCTTGCGGCCAGGCGCTGCCCACCAGTTGCACAGGTCCCTCGCGCAAAAAACGCGCTCAGGATCACAAGCTTGATTTGGTGGGGATGGGTGTATGAGGAGCGAAACTCAAAAGACTCTTCTCATTAAGGGCGGCCATCTCATCGACCCCGCGGCGAAAACGAATGCGACCAGGGATCTTCTGCTGCGCGATGGCCGCGTGGCTGAGATTGCCGAGCCAGGAAAGATTCGCGGCAGCGCCGACGAGAAATTCGACGCCCGCGGACTCATCGTCGCGCCCGGATTCATCGATCTGCACGTGCACCTGCGAGAGCCCGGGCAGGGCTACAAAGAAACGATTGCCACGGGAACGGCAGCGGCCGCGGCGGGAGGGTTCACTTCGGTCTGCACCATGCCGAACACCGCGCCGGTGGTCGACACGCCAGAATGGGTCGCGTGGCTGAAACATCCGGAACGAGG
>JASHQK010000704.1 GCA_030039195.1 Candidatus Sulfotelmatobacter sp. | reverse complement strand
AATACGGTGCAAACCTTACTGCGTTTGAAGAAGGGAGGTTCACCGCAGGTTAGTCGGGCAGATGACGGTATCGATCGGCCCAAGATCGGCGATTTTCTTGGACGCGCTGGCTACGCATTCGGACCTTTAGGATTCTTATGTAGATCGCTGAATTCTTTCCTCAACCGTCCAAACCGGCGCACCAGCGTTCCGAGATATGTCCCGTGAATAACCCAGGTGGCGATATACGCGGCAAACAGAAATTTAATCGAGTTCACGTCCGCTCCCTTTTCAGCGGCATGCTTGGACCGGCGCTCACCGGTTCTCCCAGCGACTGCATGGCGTAGGCTTCTTCCACTTCGCGCTTCAGCATCTCCAGCCGGAAGCGCGACCAGCACACCAGGAACGCGAAGCACAGGAAGGCGAGCCAGTTCAGCAGCAGAATGTTCATCATCCGCGGATCGATCGATCCATTGCCGCCAATCACCGGCTGCGGATGCTGCGTCCGGAAAAACCAGATCGAAAAATATACGAGTGGAACGTCCAAAGCGCCCGATACGGCCAGCGCTGCGGCCAACTTCTGCGTCTGCGCGCTGTTCGAAAATCGCCTCAGCAAGAGATAGCTGACATAAATCAGCCACAAAACAAGCGTGGACGTCAGACGAATATCGCCCGGCGCCCACCAGATGCCCCACACCGGCCGCGCCCAAAGCGGCCCGGTCACCAGCACCACTGTGCAGAATACTACTCCTACTTCAGCACTCGTCACGGCTAGAATATCGAGCCGCTCGCCGGGAAAACACCTTCCCAGCAGCAGGTAAAACACCGGCAGCATGAGCACAGTCGTGGCCAGCGCGCTCGGACGCATCCCGATCGAGCTCAGCTCTTGCTGCACCGGCGGCAGAAACGACGCAATCGCGCAGATCACGCCAATGGCGATGAAGACCCACTTCGTCGCGGTTTGCGCCGACGATTTCGCCCGCGCCAGATATTGGATCGACGCCACGAAGTTGATGAAGAAGAGCAGAAACGCCGTCCACGCCGACGGCACGTGGTAGTAGAAGATCCGCTGCACATCGCCCATGGTCCGTTCGGTCGGCGCGACTTCGAGCGCCGCGTACGAGGCGTAAGCCAGCAGCAGTCCCGTGAGAATAGAGAAAATTAAAAAGCCACGTTTCATCCCAGCTTCAATTCCGGTCGATCATTTCAGGACGATCATTCCGCATGCAGGATCGTCTCGAAAAGCCCTAGATACGCAGTAGTAAACACCACATCATAGGTGAGAAGCAACACGATGTAGAAGTGCGCGGGATTGTCGCCGGTAAGCACAGCCGTCGTCCCGGCGACCATGCCCAGCACGGCCGGAATGGAAATCGGAAACAACAGCAGCGGCAGCATCAACTCACGGTTGCGCGTGCGCAGCGACATCGCCGCAAAAAACGTTCCGTTCACCACCAGCGCCCACGTTCCCAGCAACGCAATCGGAAGCAACTGCCACGTGGGACCCAGCACGTGCAGGTTGTAGAAGATTACGAACAGCGGGGTCATCAACGCTTCCAGCACGATCACAAAAATAAAATTGCCCAGAACTTTCGCGAGAAACAACGCATTCGCCGGTGCCGGAGACACGCGATACGCATCCAGCACCTGGTTCCGCAGTTCCCGCGCCCATGTCTGATTCAGCGCCACCACCGCCGCAAACAAAAACGCAACCCACACCAGCCCGCCCACGATCAGCCGCGACTCTTCCGCAAGCGGATCGAACGAAAAGCTGAAAATCACGACTACCAACAGCGAAAAGAACAGCATCGAGTTCAGCGCGTCTTTCGAGCGCCACTCCAGACGAATATCTTTTTTCAGCGTCGCCGACATGACGGACCACAGCGTCGCCGGAGCTTGACTCATCGCGCCCTCGCTGCCTGATCCTGAGCCTGCAGACTTTCAGCGCTGTGCGTGCGATCGACGATCTGTCCCGCCTGCACCCAAATAAATTCGTCGGCCACGCCTTCGAGCAGCCCTGCCTGATGCGTTACAACGAAAATCGTCTTGCCGGCATCGCGCATCGTTTTCAGCAGTCCGACCATCTCGCGCGCGGAGTGGACATCCACATTGGAAAACGGCTCGTCGAGCAGCAACACTTTCGGATCGTGCAGGATGGCCCGCGCCAGCGACATTCTTTGCCGCATGCCTTGGGAATACTGCCCAACCGGCCGAGTCAGATCCGGATCGAGCCCCACCGCACGAATCACGTCCTCACTGCGCGCGTCGTCCGTGATCCCGTACAAGCCGGCGAAATACCTCAGATTCTCCATCCCGCTCATTTCGTCGTAGAGCAGTGACGGATGCGCCATGTAGCCGATATCCCGGCAGGCGGCTTTCGGGCTTTTGCCGAAAATCAGAATCTCTCCGCGCGTGGGATGAGCCAAGCCAGCCAGAGAACGCAACAGCGTCGTCTTCCCTGCTCCGTTGTCGCCGAGAATGGCATGCAACCGTCCTGCCTCAAACTCCGCGCTCACGCCGCGCAAGGCAGCAAAGCGCCCGAATTGCTTGACGACATTGCGGACAGAGATGACCGCATGGATAGCTTCACGAACCGGCGATGTGACGATGGAAGGCAATGGATCTATGCACGAGTGTACTGAACTGGCCTCATCCGTGCACGGACCACAAACTACGTCGCGCTTTTTGCCGGAACTGGGGGATTCCCCTGCATTCCCGGCTGTTGCTGCGGAGCATATTTCGACGCGCACTTCGCCTGCAGTTGCTTGGCATGGAATACGCCATCGCGGCCAAAGCTTCCATCGGCCAGGGCTTGCGAATCATCCTTGAAAGTGTCGGGCGGCGCTTCTGTTCCCGTGTAGTCGACTCTCAGATTCTGATCTTCTTCGACGAGCACGAATTCCACGTGCGTCCCGGTGCGCTTGATCGATCCTGGCAATACGTTGCCGGCCACGCGCAGCCGCTTCGAATACGCGCTGTCGCCCATGGTGTGCAGCTCTTTGATGGTGACGTAATAACTTTTGCTGTCTTGCACGCCGGTGTAGGCCAGATAGCCGAGCAGCAGGAAAATGACGGCCGTGGCACTGCCGAACTTCAAATATGTCATGGTCTGGCTGGACATCGCGAACCCCCAACGACCCCTCTCAAACTTTACGCGTGGCCCATGGCGGAATCAAGCTCTGGATGGACATTTCGGACTACAAATTCCTACCGTTCATCGTCAATATTCAACAGCAGCCTTGCCAGTTCTTCCGGCCTTGAGATGTAAGGACAATGTCCTCCCTCGATCTCGATCGGCTCGATCCCCAATTGCGACCTCGCGATTCTGCGAGACCACTCCGGCCGAATCGTCCGGTCCTCCGCGCAGACAATGTAGGAAGAGGGAGCGTTCGGCCACCGCGCCAGCGGACATTTCTCAACCATCGAGCCGCGTGCTTGAATCACGCGAATCGTCGCGTGCGCGAATGCGAGCTTATCAGGCGTGCAGTCATGAAAGAGAAATTCGTTCGCCACAGCCTCGATTCGCGGATCTTTCCCGATCCACGCCGGATTGAGCATGTCCGGCTCCGCCTGCATTAGGTCGAGAAAGCTCATTCCAACTCGCGGAACCACCGCAGCCAGGAAAACCATTCGCTTTACCGGCCGCTGAGCTGCCACAATCGGCAGGAACCATCCGGCAGCGGAATGAGCAACCACGATTGCCGGCCCGCCGTCCGGCATCGAGTCGAGAATCGCATCAGCATATCGACCCGCGCCCGCGTCCGGCTCATCCGCGGGCAACACGGGAGTAATCACGACCTGTTGCTGACGCTCCAGCTCCGCCCTCACCCAATCCCAAGCCCGCCCCGCATGCGTCGAGCCATGCACGAGTACAAACGTCGCCATCTCTCACCTTCCGCCGCCCCGCGAAAATCTCCGATAAAATGAATCTACCCTCGAAAGTGTACGCAATCTTCCTATGATTCATCCCTGGCACGACGTTACTCCCGGCGACAAGCTTCCGCACGAGTTCGACTGCGTCATCGAGATTCCCTTCGGCTCGAGCGTCAAA
>JASHQK010000703.1 GCA_030039195.1 Candidatus Sulfotelmatobacter sp. | reverse complement strand
TGCAGTCTGGCGTGGTCATCGGATGCGATGGCTCTGCATCGGCCATCCGGAACTCGATGCTAAAGCTGGCTCGCTTTAATTACTCGCAACAATATCTCGATTACGGCTACAGGGAATTGACCATTCCTGCGATCGGCGGTGGGAAGCACGCGTTGGAAGCGAATGCTCTGCACATCTGGCCGCGTGGAAATTTCATGTTGATCGCTCTGCCCAATATCGACGGAACCTTTGCCTGCATTCTGTTCCTGCCTTTTGAGGGCTGTGACAGCTTTGCCCAACTCACTTCGCCGGCATCGGTGATCGAATTCTTCCAATCGAATTTTCCGGATGCACTTCTGCTGATGCCGAATCTGGCAGAGAACTTTCTTGCGAATCCTACGGGCACCATGGTGACCATCAAGTGTTCTCCCTGGCATGTCAACGGGCGCGTTCTTTTGCTTGGGGATGCGGCACACGCGATCGTCCCATTTTTCGGGCAGGGGATTAATTGCGGATTTGAAGATTGCACATACTTTTTCGAGCTTTTGGATCGCTACGGATCAGATTGGGAGCGGACTTTCGCAGCATTCGAAGCCGCCCGGAAAATCAATACCGATGCCATCGCCGATCTGGCCGTGGAAAACTTCGTCGAGATGCGGCACCGCGTCGCCGACCCGCGGTTCCTGTTTCGCAAGAGAGTTGAACTGGTGCTGGAGGCGAAATATCCGCGAGTGTTTGTTCCCAAATATGCGATGGTAACGTTTCATCGAATCCCGTACTCCGTGGCGATGCAGCGCGGCATCGTGCAAGATCGCATGCTCGAAGAATTGTGTGATGGCATTGATCGTATGGAAGACCTTAACTGGAACAAGGCGGACCAGTTGATTCGCGGCCAACTTGCGCCGCTGGAGTTGTCATCGTGAACGGCACAAAGTTTCGGACGGATCTAGAGTTCGCAACGGAAATGGATCAACGCGATCCTCTGGGCCACTTCCGTCACCGCTTCTATTTCCCCAAAACGAAGAACGGAGAAGAGTCCATTTATTTGTGCGGCCATTCGCTTGGGCTCCAGCCCAAGACGGCTCAAGCCTACGTCGAACAGGAGCTGCGGGATTGGGCCGAACTCGGAGTGGAGGGACATTTCCACGCGCGCAATCCCTGGCTGCCGTATCACCGCCTGTTGACCGGGCAAACCGCTTCACTGGTCGGAGCTCAACCCGGCGAGGTCGTGGTCATGAACTCGCTCACCGTGAACCTGCATTTGATGATGGTTTCGTTTTATCGACCCACCAAGACGTGTCACAAAATTCTGGTCGAGCGCGGCGCTTTTCCTTCCGATCAATACGCGGTCGAATCGCAAGTTCGGTTTCACGGATACGATCCGGACTCTTCTGTACTCGAACTCACTCCCCGTTCAGGCGAATGGTGCATGCGGGATGAAGACATCGAGTTGCTGATTGATCGTGAAGGCGAATCGATCGCGCTCATTCTGCTGGGCGGCGTGAACTACGCGACGGGTCAGGCCTTCGATATGGAGGGCATTAGTAAGGCTGGCCACAAGAAAGGATGTGTAGTCGGATTCGACCTGGCCCATGCCGCAGGAAATGTGCCCTTGCACCTTCACGATTGGGCTCCGGACTTTGCCGCGTGGTGCAGTTACAAGTATCTGAATGGCGGGCCGGGTTGTGTGGCGGGATGTTTCGTGCACGAGCGCCATGCGCGGTCTGTCGATTTACCCCGCTTTGCCGGGTGGTGGGGACACAATGAGGCGACTCGCTTTCAGACTGGGCTCAGGTTTCACCCCGTGGCAGGAGCGGAGGGCTGGCAGGTGAGTAATCCTCCGATACTGGCCTTGGCCGCACTGCGCGCCTCAATGGAAATCTTCGGCGAAGCTGGGATGGATCGTCTCCGTCGAAAAAGCGAATCGCTGACCGGATACATGGAATTTCTCTTGCGCCACCACGCATCGCCGGAGTTTTCGATCATTACTCCGAGCGATCCGCGCCACAGAGGCTCCCAGCTTTCGCTGCGGATTCGCCGCCGGGGCCGCAAGCTTTGCGAGAAACTGGCGGCCGAAGGAGTGATCGGAGACTGGCGCGAACCCGATACGTTCAGAGTGGCCCCGGTCCCTCTATACAATTCGTACCGCGATGTTTACGTTTTCGTGCAGTGCTTGGCCGCTGCGCTTGCAGAATAACGATTGGGTGGGCACAGGTTACTTCGGTAATCGTTGTGAATCCAGATGTCCACATACAATTTCCTCGTGGGGAGTTTTTCGCTGGAATCGGGACGCCGATGGACCGTCGCGGTGTGCACTCTGGTGTGCGCCTACGGACTCATATCGATTTTTGCGTCGCGGGGTCTTGCACTCACGGCTTTCGGCGACATTCTGCAAAACAGTGTTCTGTTTTGCGCCACTCTGGTGGCTGTCCTAAATACTAGAAAAGGCTCGGCAAAAGGCCGATTGTTCTGGGCGCTCATAGCGCTGGGGCTGGGGATGTGGCTCGTGTCACAGGTCATGTGGACCTATGTGGAAGTCTTGCAGCGACATGAGACACCCAATCCATTTTTCGGGGATGTGATTCTTTTTCTGCACCTCGTTCCGATGATGGCGGCCGTTGCCATCCAACCGCATATACAGCGCAACGACCGGAGCATCAGCGCCGGCACGCTCGATTTCGCCCTGCTCCTCATCTGGTGGCTCTTTCTCTATCTGTTCTTCGTGATTCCGTGGCAGTACGTGCATCTCAGCGAAACGGTTTATGGCAGGAGTTTTGATTTGCTCTACGTCAGCGAGGAGTTTGTGCTGGCGGGCGGCCTGGTGCTGGTGTGGCGTCAAAGCCAGGGTGTTTGGCGGCGCATTTACTTACAACTGTTGGGAGCGACTCTGCTGTACTGCGTGGCATCGCTGGTTGCCAGTGAGGCGATCGACCTGCACCTCTACTACACGGGCAGCATTTTCGATGTGCCGCTGGTCGCGGCGATGGCGTGGTTCGTGCGCATCGGCTTTCTGCAGAGGAATGAAGACAGCACGAGCGCAGCCGATGATCGGCCTGGTCGCGGCTACGGCATCTGGAAAGCGCGTTTGGCCATGGTCGCCGTTTTCATCACGCCGATCATGCTCGCCTGGGCGCAGTTGGGGAATGCTCCCCAGTCCGTCCGCACTTATCGCCTGCTGTTGACGGTAGTAGTGATGACCATCATGGGAGGCCTGGTTTTCCTCAAGCAGCATCTGCTCGATCGGGAACTGCTGAACTTGCTCCGACTCTCGCGGCAGAACCTGGAGGAGGCGTCGAGACTGAAGGATGAACTGGAGAACAAAGAACATTCCCTGAGGTGGCACAGCCTTGAACTGCAGCGCAAGAATCTCGAACTGCAGCAGATTTCCTTTACCGATTCCCTGACTGGGGTTTGGAACCGGAGGTACCTGGAAGAAATCCTGACCGCCGAGGCCGAGCAGGTACTGCGAAATTATCAGCGTGCGCGGGGCGGCGACATCCGCAAAATGGACCACCGCGACCTGGTGTTCATCATGGTCGATATGGATTTCTTCAAGGAAGTCAACGATCTGCACGGTCATCCAGCCGGAGATCGTTTGCTGCAGTTGGTCGCGCAAAGACTTTCCACGGTGGTGCGCAAGTCCGACGTGCTGGTGCGCTGGGGCGGAGAAGAGTTCCTCATTATGAGCCGCTCGACCGACCCGAGTGGCACGCCAGCATTTTGCAGGCGCGTGCTGGAAGTTATCTCCACGGCAGCCTTCGATCTCGGGCATGGAATCATAGTGCGAAAAACGTGTTCGATCGGCTGGGCGGCTTATCCGTGGTGTCGCGATGCATACGAGGCGCTGTGCGCCGAGGAATCGATTGCGCTGGCCGACGCGGCCTTGTACCGCGCCAAGTCGCTGGGACGAAATCAGGGAATCGGGATTGTTCCCTCGGATGCAGCCGGACAGGGCCCCTCCCTTATCGACCTGGCGTCGGTGCGTGAAATCAATTCTCCGCTTGCCCGCACAATCAGCACCCAGCTTTCCAGCGCGCAGCCCGACTCTGGCGCGGAGCTGCAAAGCGTTATTCCCCTCGAAAAATCCGCTCTCTAGTCCACAGCGAACGATCGTCCCGCTCCTCATTGGCAGCGCTTAAGCCGCGGCCGGAGCTTGACCCGAGCGATGTACGTTGACTACAGTGGGATGCCGGTTTTCATTCAGTACGAGGCGCTCATTCATGAATACAAAGATCACATCGAACACGAAAGTCAATTCACGGAAAACGGGTCTTCGCCAGAAGGCTCAGTTAATGTCGGCATCAGAAATTGAACGTACGCTGGTCCGGCTTGCCTACGAGATCGTCGAGAAAAATGATGGCGTAGATCATTTGGGATTGGTGGGAATCCGCCGCCGGGGTGTTCCGATTGCCGAAAGGCTGGGAAGAATCATCACCCGCATTGAGAACGCTAAAGTGCCGGTAGGAACGCTCGATATCACGTTTTACCGCGATGATCTTTCCACGCTCGGTCCCAAGCCGGTGGTGCAGGAAAAAGAGATCGGTTTTGAAATCGAGGACAAGAATATCGTTCTGGTCGATGACGTTCTTTTCACCGGCCGAACAACGCGGGCCGCTCTCGACGCTCTGTTCTCGCACGGCCGGCCCCGCCGTGTGCAACTCTGCGTTTTGATTGACCGCGGACATCGCGAGATTCCCGTCGAGGCGACTTTCATCGGCCGCAACGTTCAAACCACGATGAATGAAGTCATTGAGGTCAAGTTGACCGAAATTGATGACGCGGAAAAAGTCCTGCTCATGGAAAAGTAGAGCACGCCTTCTCGGCGGATGGTCGGTCGATTTTTTTAACACGACACTGCCCGGGCGACGAAATCGCTTCATTTGGTAGCGTCCCAATTAACCACAAAGGGCACGAAGGCGCGCGAAGGAAACCAGCATCTGCGCTCTTCGTGTTCCTTCGTGTACTTCGTGATCAGGGAATTTAGGACACTACCTTTCATTTCAAAACTGCGCTGCAGGTGAGAATCAGGGTAGAATGCAGGGAACGTCTTCTCTCCTGATGCCCAAACTTGAAGATGCCAAGCGAGTGCCGGTCGAGCGTCCGCGGCCGACTTTTCCTGTGACGGTGATTATCCCCGTGCGCAATGAAGCCCGCAATCTGCCTCGCTGTCTGGAATCGGTGCGCGGCGCCGGTGAAGTGTATGTGATCGATTCACAAAGCACGGATGCGACAATTGAGGTCGCAGAGTCCTATGGCGCGCACGTGGTGCAATTTCAATATCGAGGAGGCTGGCCCAAGAAACGCCAGTGGGCGATGGAATCGCTTCCCATTTCCTGTGATTGGATTCTTCTGCTGGATGCCGATGAAATGGTGACGCCCGAACTCGAACAGGAGATGCGCTCTGCAATTCAGAACTCAGCCGTAGATGGCTATTACGTTTGCCTGCGGATGCATTTTCTCGGTCGCATCCTCCGCCACGGCGATGCGAACTTCTGGAAACTGGTGCTGTTTCGGCGAGGCAAAGGACGCTACGAGTGCCGCTTTCGCGATCAGGATAGTTCGATGGCGGACATGGAAGTGCACGAGCACATTGTCGTAGACGGATCGACCTCGCGGCTGCGCAGTGCGCTGATTCATAACAATATCGAATCGCTCGATCGCTACATTCAAAAGCATAATGAATATTCGAACTGGGAGGCGCGCGTTCTGCTGCTGGGCGAGCAGAATGCCCTGGAACTTCCGCCATCTTTGTTGGGCACGCAAGCCCAACGCCGCCGCTGGCTCAAGAAAAAGCTGTACGGCTTGCCGGGATCTCCAGTAGTGCTGTTCCTTTACCGCTATTTCCTGCGGCTGGGATTTCTGGATGGCGTTCCCGGCTTGATTTATTGCGGGTTTCAGGCGGTGCAGATGTTCCACACCAAGAGCAAGATCTATGAGCTGAAGTCGAGACTGCAGCAGGAAGCTGCAAAGGGGAACTGATCAGGAATGTGCGGCATTAGCGGTCTGGTAAATTGCGGCGATCGCGAAAGTCTGGCGCGGATGACGCACGTTCAGGCTCATCGCGGTCCTGACGATGCCGGGCTGTGGGATCGCAAGTTCCCCGACGGTTCCTACATCGGTCTCGGAAGTCGGCGCCTCGCCATCCTCGACTTGTCGCCTGACGGTCACATGCCGATGTGCAACGAAGATGGCACGGTGTGGATCACGTATAACGGAGAAATTTATAATTTCGCGGAACTTCGCCACGAACTCGAGAGCAAAGGTCATCGCTTCGCTTCCCATACCGATACTGAGGTGGTGCTCCACCTCTACGAAGAGGAAGGGCCGGATTGCGTACGCCGTCTGAATGGGATGTTTGCATTCGCGATTTGTGATCTTCGTTCTGCGGCTCCGACTTTATTCATTGCCCGCGATCATTTTGGCATCAAACCCTTCTACTATTTTCATGACGCGAAGAAATTTGCGTTTGCGTCGGAGATCAAAGCTCTTTTGCAGGTTCCCGGAATCGAAGCGGAACTCGACCCCGAGGCGCTCGACCAGTATTTGACGTTTTTGTGGGTGCCCGATCCGAAGACGATGTTTCGCCGCATCCTGAAGCTTCCCGCCGGGCACTATGCGACTTTTTCGAGAGGCGAACTCAAGCTGACACAATACTGGGATTTGAGTTTCCCTCCTGCAGACCATCTATGCGCGCGGTCGGAAGCTGATCTCGCCGCGGAAGTTCGCGAACGCTTTCGCAAATCTGTCGAAGCGCAAATGATCAGCGACGTCCCGATCGGCGCGTTTCTGAGCGCGGGGCTCGATTCTTCGAGCATTGTTGCCATGATGGCTCGGGCGACGAACCAGCCGGTCCGCACCTATACGATCACATTCCCGGCAAAGTATCGCGTGGGAGAAACCACGCTGGATGATCCTGAAGTTCCGACGCGCCTGGCGCGTCACCTGGGCTGCGAAAACCAGCGGATCGTGGTGGATCCCGATGTGACCGATCTGTTGCCGCGTCTGGTCTGGCACATGGATGAACCTACGGCCGATCCCGCCATTATCACGGCCTACCTGGTATGCCGCGAGGCGCGCAAGCAAGCCACAGTTCTTTTGTCCGGCGTTGGCGGTGACGAACTTTTTGCCGGATACAGAAAACATGTGGCACATAGTTGGGCAGAGCTTTACTGCAAGCTGCCGCTCTCTGCCCGTCGGCTGGCCGAGCACGGTTTCACCATGTTGCCGAGTTTGCGCGGCACAGCAATGAAAGGCCGAGTACGCCTGGCAAAAAAAATGGCGCGCAGCGCATCGCTGGAGCCGGTCGATCGCTTCATCGCTAACTGCACTTATCTCGACTGTGGTCAGAAAGCGGAACTCTACTCGCCTGATTTCGCGGAGCAGTCCGGCTCCGATCCCGCGGGCGCTCACCGCTCTGCGTTTTCCCGGGTGTGCGATGCGGATTTCCTGCACCAGATGCTCTATCTCGATACGAAGATTTTTATGACCACGCTTAATCTCACCTATAACGACAAGGTGAGCATGGCATCGTCGGTCGAAGTGCGAGTTCCTTTCTTAGATCGCGAACTGGCCGAATTCGTCGCCTGGAACATTCCGCCGAAGTTGAAGTTGAGAGGAAGGTTCTTGCCGACGACAAAATATATTCTGCGACAAGCGATGCGAGACATTCTGCCGCGGGAAGTGTTGCAACAGCCGAAGGCCGGATTCGCGGCTCCGGTGGACTATTGGCTGGCCCACGATCTAAAGGAGATGGTGGACGATCTGCTTGCGCCTTCGCAGATTAGCAAACGGGGATTGTTTCGCCCCGACGTTGTGTGCCGTTTTATCGATGAGCACCGCGCGGGACGACAGGATTGGTCGATGCAGTTGTGGCAATTTCTGACACTGGAACTGTGGATTGAAACTTTTCTGGACGGCCGAGCAAGCAAATTCGAATCTGATTATGCGCCACCCGTCCAGGTTGCCACTGCTTAGACCAGAGATTCACTAATGACGCCAGCCTGACGAATACCCGCGGGAATTCTAGAGACAAGATGCTTATTCTAGGCCTCAACATGTTTCATGCCGACGCCTCTGCGGCGATCGTGCTCGACGGAGAAATCAAATTCGCGGTAGCCGAGGAGCGTCTCAACCGCCGCAAACATTTTGGCGGATTCCCTGCCCTCGCCATCAAAGCATGTCTGGACGCGGTTGGCGCAAAGATCTCCGATATCGACCATATCGCCGTCGGCCAGGACAGCGACGCGAATCTTGCCAAGAAGGTTCAGTACGCGCTGGCGAATCCGGCAAAAATCCTCAATTTCATCCGTCTGCGCCAGCGCAAGGAAGCGATGCGGGATGTGCGTTCGTTATTAGCCAAGGCGCTTGAGGTGGATTCGTCCCAACTCAGATTTCAAGAGCACCACCTGGAGCATCACATCGCACATATTGCCAGCGCCTATTACTGTTCGCCGTGGGAGAAGGCCGCCGGCTTCAGTTATGACGGCTCGGGTGATTTCGTTTCGACAATGGCGGCACGCTGCGAAGGCAATCACATCGAAGTTCTCAATCGCGTCTTTCTTCCGCATTCGCTGGGCAGTCTTTATACGATGATTTGCGAATTCATCGGCTACATACAGTACGGCGACGAAGGAAAAGTGATGGGCCTCGCCCCCTACGGCAAAGACACTTATTGTGATGAAGTGAGCAATGTTGTGAAGCTGGTGGACGGCGGCTTCCGTCTTGATCTCGGCTATTTCAAGCCTCTTGGTAGCAATCAGGGGATGCAGGTTTTAGAGGATGGAACCGTGCGTTTGGCTCGTCATTTTTCCGAGCGCATGGTGAAGCTGCACGGCGAACCGCGCCGTCCGCACACGGAAATCACGCAGCGCGACATGGATCTGGCTTTCGCTCTGCAGCAGCGCTTTGAGGAGGTCTTCTTTCACCTGCTGAATCATCTTCACCACGAGGTCCCGCTCGCCGATTTAGCGCTGGCCGGAGGGTGTGCGCTGAACAGTGTGGCGAACGGAAAAATCTTCGATCGCACACCGTTCCGCCGGACCTACATTCAACCTGCTGCCGGGGATGAAGGACTGGCTATCGGTGCGGCACTGCACACATATCACTCCGTGTTGCAGCAACCCAGGCGTAACGAACTGAAGAGCTCTTACCTCGGTCCGGAATTTTCCGACTCCCGCATTCAATCTGCCCTGCGCCGCGCTGGATTACAGGATCGAAAAATGGATCGCGCTGCCTTGCTCGATGCCGTCGCAGACGAGATTGCGGCGGGCAACGTCGTAGGATGGTTTCAGGGCCGCATGGAGTGGGGTCCGCGCGCGCTAGGCAATCGTTCGATCATCGCCCATCCCGGCTTGCCGAACATGAAGGATATTCTCAACGCGCGCATCAAGCATCGCGAGTGGTTTCGGCCTTTTGCTCCATCGATTCTCGCCGAATATCAACACGAGTATTTCGAACATGATCATCCCTCGCCGTTCATGTTGCACGTGTACAAAATACGACCGGAAAAGCGCAAAGCTTTATGCGCAGTAAACCACGTCGACGATACGGGACGCCTGCAGACCGTGACGCGAGATGAGAATCCCATGTATTACGATCTGATTTCGGCTTTCCACCGCAAGACGGGGATTCCGGTCGTCCTGAACACGAGTTTCAACGAGAACGAGCCCATCGTGTGTACGCCGGAGGAGGCGATCGATTGTTTTCAGCGCACGCGCATGGATGTGCTCGCTATTGGACCGTACTTGGTTCGGAAGAATCCGGAAGGCGCGGAGAAACGTCTGGTCACGTCGTCGCTGAGAAAAGCCGAAGCCGGGGAAGGCGTTCCGCTCTAGGATCGTCCAGCCAGTTCAGTGCACCATGAACGCTGTTGCCGCCACAGCAACTCCGATCACGCCGAGTACAACTCCAAAAACCCAGAAGAATCTTCGGCCGGAGAGCAGAGTAATGGAGGAGATCACCAGACCGACTTCAAGGAAGACCTCGGCGAGGTCGAACCGATCCGCGCGATGGCGCTCGAACACAACTTCGCTTTCGAATTCCCGCGCCTGATCTTCAATTTCTTTTTGCTCATCTTTGTAGCGGGAGGCCTCCTGCGAATACTTATCGCGCAGCTTGCCCAACGCCGCGGCATCCGTTGTAGGCGAGACCGAGGTCAGGTCGGTAAAAAATTCGTCGGTGTGGCGGCGAATATTCTTAGCCTGATAATAGGCCCACTGATCCGAGGACTTCGCCTGCAAAACAACTTCTTCGGTATGGGCACGATGGCCAAGCAAAGAAACGACGGCGACGAGTACGGCCAAGACCGCCATAGTTACCGAGACCGGGGCCAGGCGACGGTCTTCTTTCGCATGCTCGGCGTGTTCCTGTAATTCCGTCAGTTCTTCGGAACTCATGTGCACCCCCTGGTTTGCCTCTGACCTTGGGATGGAGAAGCTTATCGTGTATTTCACTTTGTGGCTACTTCAGGGATGTCGGCCCTGGCCGGCAAGCGGAGAGCGCTTGCGCCCGCTTAAGTTCGGCGCTAGGATTCGCCTGCTGGAAGTGGGCTGGCATCTCGAATGTCGTTTTTTCGTGCGATTGCGGTTTTGTTTTGCAGGTGTTGGAGGTAAATCATGAAACGTTCCTCTGCCGTGACTTTTCTGATTGCATTATCCCTAGTTGTTTTTCTGGTGCGTGATGCCAAAGCGCAAGTTGATCGCATCGTGATCGCGGCGGGTACCGATGAGGACCACGCGTTGCAGGCGATTTCCAACGAGCAGGATCCGCAGAAAAAAATCACGATGTATGAGGAGTTCGTGCAGAAGTTCTCGTCCAATCCGGCAGCGTTGGCCTATGGAAATTGGCAGTTGGCGCAGGCGTATCAATCGAGCGGCGACTTCCAGAAAGCGCTGGAATACGGCGACAAAGCGCTGGCTGCTTCGCCGCACAATCTGGACATTCTGGTCTCGCAAGCGAATATCGCCACGCAAGCGAAAAACAACGCCAGTTTGACCGACTATGTCGCTCGCGGCGGCGAGGTCTGCCAATCGGTCGCGAAACAACCCAAGCCCGAAGGCATGAGCGACGACGATTTTGCCCGCAAAGTGAGCGAGGAGAAAGCCGCGATCCAGGGCAATTGCGACTTCCTGGAGTCTTCCGGCGTTAATGTGATCTCGGGCGAGAGCGATCCGAAGGCTCGCATGGCCGAGATTGAGAAGTTTACATCCGCATTTCCGAACTCGAAGTACGAGGAGACGGTTTCGAGCCTTGCTTTGGAATCTTTGAGCCAGCTGAATGACAACGCTCGCCTGGTCGCGTATGGAGAAAAAATTCTGGCTTCGGATCCCAACTCCTTGCCAGCGCTCTTATTGCTTTCCAACTTTTACGCGAACGATTCTCAGTCCGGCAGTACGGCGAAGGGAATCGCGTACGCCCAGAAGGCCCTCCAGGTCGCGAATGCGGACGCACCCGACGCCGACAAGTCGCGGAAAATTTCCGCGGGTGTGGCCCATAACACGATTGGCTGGGCCTACCTGAAACAAGGCAAAACAACAACTGCCATTCCCGAACTGAAGGCGGCCTCGGCTTTGCTCAAGGGACAGGACGACCAGCAATATGCGCGCGCGCTGTACGGGCTCGGCTTCGCATACGGCAAACTGGATAAGCTGACCGAGGCGCGCGAGGTTCTCACCGAAGCGGTGAAAATTCCCGGTCCGCTGCAGTCTATGTCGCAGGATTTATTAACAAAAGTAAATAGCGCCCGGGCTAAGGGAAAATGAAGCTTTGCGATCGAGCTAGGGAATGCCATCAGGATCGCCGCTACTCCTGAGTTTTGAGCAGGTCTTCGGAGAGCATCTGCGCCTTCCACGCCAGAGTGCGTGCCTGGTCGAGATCACCGGCTGTGGTTGCCGCTTTTGACTGATCCATGAATTGGCGGACTTGCTTGATCATGTCCTGCTGGCTGGGACTGAGTTGCACTTTTTCCATTTTCTTCAGATTGGCTTCGGTCGTCTCTAGCATCTTATTCGCGGTATCGCGTTCGTCAGAAGCCTGCGGACCCGCCGCACCTCCAACCAGCTCAATGTTTGGCTCTGACGTGCTGCCCTGACGCACGATGACCTTGGTTGGAGGGCAGGGCGACGCAGACGTTGATGCAGATTTCTTTCGCGCAGAATCGGCGGCATTATTTGACGCGGTGCCTTTCGACCCCGCACTCTGGGCGGCAATGCTGTCGCAATTCACCCGGGAATTGTTGTTGCCTTTGCTCGGCTTCTTAGCGGTCGAACCCTGGCTCGGTGAAGACGGCTTTGCTTTGGTTGATGCTGGTTTGCCCGGCGCACCCTGAGAACTGTTGGGAATAGTCGTGGGCGATTTCGGTGGTTGATTTGCCGGAGCAGTCTGCGCGTCGGGCGCTGACTGAGTCTGGGCTTGAGCAGCCGTTGTTGGTGCCGCCTGCGCTCTGCCGGGCGATATGCTCACAAGGCTGACAATCAAGATGAAAGCCAGAGTCATAAACGATTGCCGCAGGATTTCGAGACCACAGTCAATATTACGCTCTTGCGATATGCCACGCGGCCGCCTTCGCGGCGAATATGCGCGATCTTAAGCTCGTCGCCGCGAACTTGTTTCCGCAACGTCTTCGCTCGCGCCAGGCTCGTTTGATTCGGCCGCCGGAATGTGAAAGCGGAACGTCGTTCCACTTCCTTCGGTGGATTGAAAGTCCACCGAGCCATAATGCCACTGCAGAATCTGATACGTCTGCGCAAGGCCGATGCCACTGCCATCTTTTTTGGTGGTGTAGTAAAGCTCGAAGATTTTGTCTTGGACTTCTTGCGGAATGCCTGCGCCCTGGTCGCTGACTTCGGCCACGACGGCGTGATCTTCCCGTCGGGCGGCAATCGTAAGCGTTCCGCCGCCCGGCATCGCCTGCACTCCATTGATGACGACGTTGAGGAGGGCCTGCTTCATCAGGTCGAGATCCACTTTGACGAGTAGCGGATCGTCAGCTCGCTGTCGATGGATCGTGACGCCGTGCTGCTCCGCATCTGGAGCGGCGAGTTGAGCGACGTCGTCGAGGAGCCGTCTGAAATCCACGGTCTCGAGGCGCAGATTGCGAGGCCGCGTGAAATCGACAAGCGTCTGCACGACGCGATCCAGGCGACGAATTTCGCTTTCGATGATATCCATGTGCCGGCGGGTATCCGGTTCCTGCTGAGCCAGCTTGTTCTGCAGAAGCTGCAGGTGCAAGACGATGGCGTTGATCGGGTTTTTCACCTCATGAGCGACGCCCCGGGTCAGGCGGCCGCTCGCCGAAAGGCGGCGCGACATCTCGATTTCGTCTCCAATGCGTCGCACCGATTCGGCGTCGCGCATGATCAGCAGAGCACCAATCTGCGAGTTTTTTTCCTGCACGAAATCGAGAGAGACCTGGACTCGCCTGCCGCCAGCCGCTTCAAACTCGCGTTGAGAGAGAGGCCAACGGCGTTCAAAGGCATCGAGCAATGCTGCTCCCAGCCGGGAATTGCGATCCAAAATCTGATCGACGGTGCGGCCCAGTAATTCGCCGCGAGGCCGCCCCAGGAATCCTTCCACTGGCGCACTGACCAGAACCACGCGAGAATCGCGCGTGAACAGCATCAATCCGTCCTGCAGCTTCGACATGAGCTGATCGACGTTATCCTTCAGGGCAGAGAAAATTTCCTTGCTGTCGCGTATCTGGCGACCAAGGTTTGCTATTTTCAGCGTTACCAGACCGTATTCGTCGTGGCGTGAGGAGTCTGAAGCCAGCTCTGCGCTGTCGCCCGCCGCCATGCTGTCGAGATTCCGGCTGATTTCCTTCAAAGGACCAAGGGCCAGGTTGGAAATGCCGGCGGAAAGAAACAGCGACGCGAAGATGGCGGCGATCGAGAAATACAGCGAGTGCATGATCTTCAGATTGATCTCGCGTTCCAGGAAGACGGGTGAAACGCCAATTCGAACCGCGCCGAACGGTTCGCCGCGCAGGTGAAGGTCATAGCTGACATCGTAGACGGCAGGCGGACCATAGATGATGCGAAGCTGCTCGGGAAAACGCGCGCTGAGAACGCGCTGAAAATCAGGACGCGGCGGCATGACTTTGCCCACCATGTTGGCGTCGGTGTGAAGCAAAGCTTTACCGTCTGGGCCAATGATGGCCGCATCCATCACAAAGATCCAGCTGCCTCGCGCCGACTGCAGCATGTTATTGAGGTCCACATCGGTCTGCAGGTACTCGGCAATCGCGCGCTGAACTGCCAGCGGGTCGGTTGTGTCTACGCGCGTACTGCTGAAATCAGGAGGGTCATTCTCGACGGCGTAGGCGAGTTGCCGCGTGAGTTGAGTTGCAGATTCGTCGGCATTGTCGATGCGCAGCCTGAGAATCTGCGAGATGTAGAGATAAGAAAACGCCGACACCATCAACGTCACCATGAAGGTGATGGTCAAAACGATGATGGTTTTTCTCCGGACCATAGAACTGGTACGCCGCTGGACGAGCCAAGCGCACGACGGTTAGCCCACGGGAGCTTCCTCTTTGCCCGCCCCTCCTTCTGGAGCCGCGCTGCCGTACTCCTTCAACTTGTTGTGCAAGGTCTTCAGGCTGATGCCCAAGATTTCTGCGGCGCGGGTTTTATTATTGCTCGTGGCCTCAAGCGTCTTCAGAATCAGCATTTTTTCCGCTTCTTCCACCGTCGTTCCCACGCCCAACCGGACCGCATCCGGGTCATTCGCTGCCGCGCGCAGAGGAGCCTGGCCGAAGCCGGGCGGGAGATGCTTGGTCTCGATCACCCCGGAATCGCAGACGATCACCGCGCGTTCAATCGTATTTCGCAGCTCGCGGACGTTTCCCGGCCAGGAATAACTGTTGAACTGGTTTAACACCGCTTCGCTGACCGCGCCCACTTTGCGCCCGTGCTTCTCGCTCATTTCCGTGAGCAGCAGTTGAACCAAACCGGAGATATCCTCCTTGTGCTCGCGGAGCGGCGGCATGTGGATGTTGAAAACATTCAATCTGTAGTACAGATCACTGCGCAGTTCGCCGCGAGCGACGGCCTCGTCGGGAACTTTGTTGGTCGCCGCGAGCACGCGCACATCCACCGGAGTTTCAACTTTGCTGCCCAACCGCCGCAGTTTTCTATCTTCGAGAACACGCAGCAGCTTGGCTTGCGTTCCTACCGGCATCTCTCCGATTTCGTCGAGCAGCAAGGTGCCGCCCTCGGCCAGTTCGAAGCAGCCCGTGCGGCGTTCTAACGCGCCGGTGAACGCCCCTTTTTCATGACCGAAGATTTCGCTTTCCATCAGCGTTTCGGGAATGGCGGCGCAGTTGATGGCCACAAACGGGCGATCTTTGCGCGAACTGAGTTCATGGATGGTTCGTGCCACCAGTTCTTTCCCCGTGCCGCTGGCACCCGTAATAAGGACGGATGCGGTGCTGGGCGCGACCATCTCGATGAGCCGAAAAATTTCCTGCATTTTGCGGGAAGATCCGCTGAGGCGGCCCAGCGATCCTGTATCACGCAGCCGGCGCCGCGTCGCCTCCAATTCCGCACGTGTGCCGAGCAGGGCAGAGGCATTCCCCAGAATGGTGCGCAGACGACTGGTATCGATGGGCTTGGTGATGTAATCATAGGCGCCCGTACGCATGGCCTGCACTGCGCTGTCAATCGTTCCCTGAGCCGTGACCACAACGACGGCAATCGTCTGGGCCTGCTCGGCCAGATGGCCCAGCAGTTCCATGCCGCCCATGCGTGGCATCTTGAGGTCGGTGACCACGATCGAAGGGGACCACTGCACTGCCTTTTCCATGCCTTCGATGCCGTCGCGGGCTGTCTCCACGCGGTATCCCCAGGAAGAGACCAGTTCCGCCAAGCCCGAGCGCTCGTTCTCCTCATCTTCGACGATTAGGACTTTTTCGTGGTTCATTTCTTTTGAGCTGATCTCGGAACAGAAGGGGTTGCAGCTCGAGACCCGCTGTAACCCGTACTTTTACGATACGCGGCTACGTTCCCATCCCGCAAGGTCCGAGAGGATCTGCGAATCTGCGAATCGAACTCTTGCTTGAATTATTCTCGGTCAAAGCTTCAGGGAGACGTTGGGGCTGGCTGCTTTCACTTTGAGCTTCATTGCGATACTATTTTTTAGTTTCCGGAAACTTTTAAATCGATTGCGTTCGAACCTTCTCCCAAAGGCGTCCGCATCGGCATGCGCAAAAATCAAGGGAGACAAGTGTGTACGTGGAGGGATGATATGTCATTCTACGGTAAATCAAGCCCAATGCGCCCGATATGGGCCGGGTTGCTCTCGCTTCTCTCGTTGCTGCTGATTTCCACCTGCGCCGTCGCGCAGAGTGATTCGACCCCGAAATGGGATCTGTTTGTGGGATATCAGTGGCTGCATCCCGGAATTTCGGTGCCAGCGCCGTTCGGGAATCCCAACAGTCCGACTGCGTATGACGTTCCGGACATGTCGGCAGGATTTGGCACGGCTTTGACATACAACGTTGATCCGCACTGGGGTGGTGAACTCGATTTCGGGCAAAACTGGGGCAGCAGCAATTATGAAACCACGATTTCCGCGGGCCCGCGCTTCATGGCCCGCACGGAGTACGCGAACTATTTCCTGCACGGACTTCTGAGCTACAACCGTCTTTCCATCAATGGCTTGAACACAGGGCAAGATGGGATCGGCGCGATCCTCGGCGGGGGGATGGACCTGCCTTTCACGAAGAAGTTTGCCTGGCGTGTTTTCGAGGCGGATTACGTCTGGGGCCGACACAATTATGCGCCCGACGCAAGCCCTTCGTTTCCCGATCTGCGGCGTCCTGAATTACAGGGCGTCCGTTTGCGCACCGGCATTGTGTTTGCCTGGGGAGGCGCGCCGGCGCTGACACCCTCGGCATCGTGCTCCGTGCAACCCATAGAGGTGATGGTCGGCGAGCCCATTACCGCGACAGTTTCGGCGAGCAACTTTAATCCCAAGCACACCCTGGCCTACAGCTGGACCGGCAATGGAGGTCAAGTCAATGGGAAGGACACCACCGCGAACATTGACACGGCCAATGCAGCTCCCGGCACTTATGCGGTCACGGTACACGTCAACGATCCGAAAGAGAAGAACAACAATGAGGCGAGTTGCTCCGCGAATTACACCGTGAAGCCGTTGCCTCCGAAGAATCCGCCAACGATGTCGCTGTCGGCGAGCCCGACTGAGTTAGTTACGGGTGGAACGGTGAATCTCACGGCATCCTGTACGAGCCCGGATAATGTGTCGACCTCGGTGGCGAACTGGACCTCTAGTGCGGGAACAATTTCCGGCAGCGGTTCTTCTGCAACATTGAACACGACGGGGATTCCTGCAGGAACGGTGACAGTGACCGCAACCTGTACGGATTCGCGCGGTCTGACCGGACAAGGCTCTGCGCAAGTGACCTTGGAGAATCCTCCTCCGCCGCCGGTCAACAAGGCTCTGGAAGCGCGGCTGCTTCTACACAGCGTTTACTTCCCGACCGGGCTGCCGCCGGTGAAGGATCCAAATGCTGGTTTGATTGCAAGCCAGCGTCGGACCCTCGAAACCCTGGCTACGGACTTCAAGACGTATCTTCAGGCCCGACCGGATGCTCACCTCGTTTTGGAGGGTCACGCCGACATGCGCGGTTCTGATGCGTTCAACCAGGCCCTTTCAGAACGGCGCGTGGACCGGGTAAAGAGCTTCCTGGTTGAGCAGGGAATTCCCGAGTCCGACATTGAGACCAAGGCATACGGGAAACAGCGCAATTTGACCACGGCCGAAGTGAAGGACTCGATTGAGCAGAATGCTGAACTCACGCCAGAGGAGCGTCAGCGAGCTCTGGCCCGTATCGAGGTCATCAAGTTGGCCAGCAACCGTCGCGTGGACATCACTCTGAAAGCGGCGGGAGAGACTGAAACCTCAGTGCGGCAATTCCCGTTCAACGCGACGGACGCACTGACGCTGATTGGCGGAAGAGAGAGCGAGATGAAGAAGCCGGCCGCCAGGAGGCCGATGAAGAAACCGGTTCAGAAGCCTTAATTCAAGGCTTCAGCGTCAAAGGCAAGATCGCGGAGAGCTATTCATGCTCTCCGCTTTTTTCTTGTCCGGCTTCGGTTTTGCGGAGTATCGCGACAGCTGCCTGTGGAAAAAACTACATAATCGCCTGAAAGTGCCATCGCCAAGACGTTGATTCCGCGACATGATGTCTGGTACTTGAGTTGCCACTTCAGCTTGGCAAACAGTGCGGCGAGGATGAAGTCGCGATGAAAAGCGTTTACAGGCGGGATGCACGAACGCTCTGGCCGCTCCTGCTTACGCTGTGTTGGGCCGGCTGTGCCCGTCCTACAAACAGTAATCAGGCTGGCGCCCAAGCCGGACAAGCTGCTCCGTTTCGGAACGCGGCCGATTCCGGAACAGCTACCACACCTTCTCGCTCGTCGTTGGCAGTGCCGGACGACGGATCCAGTCCGCCCCGGGACGTACCGTTTCAAAGTCAAAGCGTTCCTGTCGGGACGCTCCTCAGCGTTCGCCTCAACGATGCGATTTCGTCCAAGGGGAGCGGGGAGAACACAACTTTCACTGCGGTCCTGGATGAACCCATTGTGGTTGACGGAAAGACGATTCTTCCTCGTGGCGCAAACGTCACCGGACGTGTCGAATCCGCCCAGATCTCCGGTGACCGTCGCGGCTATGTCCGGCTGACTTTGAATTCGATCGCAGTGGGCGGACGCGATCTCTCCATAAATACTTCCAGCTTGTTTGCCCGGGGCAAGCTGAGCGAGGTGCCAGATCACTCCTCTAGCGGGTCGAACACGGTCCAAATCGAAGAAGGCCGGCGTCTCACCTTCCGGCTGACCGAGCCCCTATATCTGAGCGGCCAAATTGCAGTCTCGCGCAGGTGAAGCCGAAGGTACGCTCGGATTCGATCTCCAGAGACCTTTCCATCCAGTGTTTCAAAAATATGTTTGGAAACACGGCTTAGCCGTGCCGCTGGACGGCCAGGAACAGCTTGGCTTAGCCCCTGAATAAAGCCGGTCAGCCCAGAAAGTATTTTTGAAACCGCTACAGACATTTTCCTCCGAGTTTTCCACAGAATATTTTCCCATTTTAGTGACGGATGTCCTAAGAGAGCACAGCACGTTTTTTCTATAGTGGCGGAGTGAGACCGGCAAGGTGTGCGAAAGAGATCCCAGTCCCATTTTGAGACAAGCGGGTTCGAATTCGCCAGCCCTAAGCCGCGATTGCAAAGGACCGAAGGTCAGTTCCAGAAAGGTCTGGCCCACTCTAGGACAGAAATGAGCGCTGCTACTGAACTGCCGTGGCGACAGAATTTATCTGACGCAAACCTGCGTCTGCTGTTCGCGAGTGCTCCCTTGTGGTTTGCCGATTTAGACGCAGGCGGCAATCTAAGAGCGCTCAATCCGGCATTTCGGCGCATGCTCGAGCCATTCCATGAAATTGAGCTCTCCCGCCTAACCGATCTGATTGATCCGGAGCTGAAAGCTGAGTGCGAACGGCTCATGCAGGAGATGTTCGAAGGCAGGCGCGACAATTTTCAGCTGGAGAGTAAAAGTGGCGTTGACACGGCTGGGGCCGTTCGTTGGACGGTCTGGCGAGTAACCGGCTGGAGCAACCCTGGCCGTGCATTGGCCTTGGCCGAAGAGATCAAAGGTCACGCCGAGAGCGACGACCGTTTGCGCCAAGCCATGAGACTCGAAGCTGTTGGTCGCCTGGTCGCAGGTGTGGTCCACGACTTTAACAATCTGCTTACTGGAGTGCTGCTGTATTGCGATCTCCTGCTAGGGAGTCTGCAGAACCACCAAGCCCGCAAATATGCAGAAGAAATTCGTAGTGCAGGTCTTCAGGCGGCCGGGGTCGTGCGTCAATTGCTGAACGTCGCACGTCCAGGAAATTCGAAGCAGCGCTTGCTGTCGCTGAACGAGGTCATCGAGTCCCTTCGCGAACTGCTTTCCCGGCTCGTTGGAGAGAGTATCCATCTCGACCTGCGCCTCGATCCGAACCTGGGCTTGATACGGCTCGACGATACCCAAGCCCAGCAGATTCTTCTCAATCTGGTGCTCAATGCTCGTGACGCGATGCCCAATGGAGGCCGAATCGAGGTTGAGACGAGGAGTTGCGATATTCAGATTCTTAATGAACAGCACTCCTCCGACAGCACTCGACTGCCCTGCGTTCTGCTCGTAATCGCGGACGAGGGCAGCGGCATGGACGAGGATACCCGCGCCCATCTGTTCGAAGCGTTCTTTACCACGAAAGGCGGCAAAGGCATGGGTCTCGGCCTGGCTGGCGTCTACGACATTGTGACTGGCAATGGCGGATTAATCCACGTGGACAGCGCTCTGGGCTGCGGAACACGTGTCAGCGTGTTGCTGCCGCTCGCCGCCTGGTCGAGTCGAAGTTTTGCGAACCTGCAACAGAAAGCTCCCGACACGAATCGGGAGCTATTACCACTCACCGAAGAGGCATGAAATCATATGACTTCAACAGCTTTAAGTCCGCTTACGACGGCGCCGCAGCTGGAGCCGGCGAATTTTCTCAACCTTCTCATCGTCGACGACGAGCGATCGATCCGCGAAGCCTGCCGCGAAGTGGCTCAGGCGCTCGGCTTCAATGCCTACGCAGCCGATTCCGCAGAGCACGCTTATCGCATGCTCGAAAGCCAGGCATTCGATGCCGTCCTGCTGGATTTGCATCTGCCCGGAGCCGGTGGGCTGGACGCGCTACGACGGATCAAAGAACGGCGTCCAGACGCCATCGTGATCGTTGTGACGGGTTACGGAACCGTCCAATCGGCGGTGCAGGCGATGAAAAACGGCGCCTACGACTATGTGACCAAGCCTTTCAGCGTCGATGAGTTGAAGCTGCTGCTGGAACGCGTTGCCAGTCACTTGAAGCTGAAATCAGAAAACCGCATGCTGCGGGAGAAGGTGAAATCGAAGCAGGGATTCGGCGGCATTGTCGGGCGTGCGCCAGAAATGGAGAAACTGTACCGGATCATCGCCAAGGCCGCAAACAGCGCGCATCCTGTATTGATTCTCGGCGAGAGTGGCACCGGCAAAGAGATGGTGGCGCGATCGATCCACTATTCCGGCCCCTTCCGCGACAAGCCGTTCATTCCCGTGGACTGCGGATCACTGGTTCCTACTTTGATCGAAAGTGAGCTCTTCGGTTATGTCAAGGGCGCGTTCACCGGCGCGAATCAATCGAAAGATGGATTGATGGCGATGGCGGAAGGAGGGACGATTTTCCTGGACGAAGTTGGCGAACTGCCGGTTGACCTGCAAGCCAAAATGCTGCGCGCCATCCAGGAAAAGGAAATTCGTCCTGTGGGCAGCACCCGACGCGTTCCGATTAACGTGCGAATTCTCGCTGCGACGAATCGCGATCTGGAGCAAGCCGTCATGCAAGGCACGTTCCGCCGCGATCTCTACTTCCGCCTGAACGTGCTCAGCCTTCGGATTCCTCCGCTGCGCGAGCGGCGACAGGATATTCCGCTGCTGATCGCCCACTTCATGGAACGCATGGTCCGGACCTCCGGTCAGGAGAAAATGCTCAGTGACGACGCGTTGAAGGCCTTATTGGCCTATGACTGGCCCGGGAATGTCCGCGAACTGGAAAATTGCCTGGAGCGAGCCTATGCCTTCACCAGCGGCCCGTTGATCCATTCCACCGATCTGCCCCATGAGATCGCGAAGGTGCCTGTGCCGGAGAGTTCGAACGGGAACGGACACGGAAACGGCAATGGAAACGGGCACGCAAGAATAATTCCCATTGCGGAGTTGGAAAAGCAGACGATCCTGAACGCGATCGCCGAACTCAACGGCGACAAGCTGCAAGCCGCCCGCTTACTAGGGATCGGAAAGACAACTCTGTACCGAAAACTGAAAGACTACTCCTTGCAAACCGAGTAGGAGCTAAACGTAGCGAGGGTAAGGCGATCCGATTCTGCACCAGCATGCTCAGAAACTTCCCGAATGAGGCTTGATTGGGCGGGCAGCCTGCGCAAGTCTAATGCTCTCAGAGTCAAAGTTTTGGTGTGAGACGTGCAACTTACATGGGCATGATTCTACTCATTACACCCTCAGAACGTGGCCAACAGTGCGCGGATTCATTGCAAGCGGCAACCGGCGAGCAAGCCCATTGGGCCAGGGACCTGCAGGAGGGCGTTACGCACCTGCGCGAACAAACCTACGCGGCAGCGGTGATCGATCAGTTTCTTTTGGAAACCGAACCGGAGCAGAGCGAGCAAGTCGCCGAGCACCTCGGCACAGCCTTCCCGGTGCACATTAACTTTGCAGTCACCGGAATGGAGCGCTTGGTGCGCGAGGTTCGTTCCGCTCTTCATCGCCGCAAGCGTGAGGAGTCTGCCGCTCGCCGCGCGGTCGCAGAACAAATGCGCTCAGAAATGCGCGAGACTCTCACTGCCTTGCTCCTCTCCTGTGAACTGGCTATGTCGGTGCCGGAGTTGCCCGATCCGGCTGCCGAGAGGATCCGCTCGATCGACAGTCTGGCGCGCGAACTGCGCCTGCGTCTGCAGGTGAACTGAAGAATGCAGGCAGAAAGAAAGATAGAGGTAAATTTTTCGTGGGCCGGTTGCTGCGCCGGTGAGCCCTCGCCAAAAAACTGTAATCCCGATGCCATCTTCCCGACCGTCGCGGCTCTCCGATTTAGCTTGAATCGCTTTTTCTGGCAGTAGAAATTTTCGACATCCCGCTCGCTTCCAACTAGAATGGTGCCGTCGGCGGACGAGGCAGGTGCGCATTCGGCTGTGCCGCGGGAGGTTCTGTGCACGTTCTGGTGACTGGGGACACGCTTTCCGGGTCGTGGGTCTACACCCGCGAACTGGTCGCGGGCTTGGTGACCCGCGGTGTCCGCGTTACCCTGGTCAGCTTCGGCGATATTCCCCTGCCCGCACAGACTTCCTGGATGGATCACCTGCACGGTCTGGATTACCGTCCTACCGCATTTCGCCTGGAATGGATGCAGGAAGCCGAGGAGGATCGTGCGGAAGCGGCGTCCTTTTTGATGTCGCTCGCGCAAGAGTTGCGCCCTGACCTGCTTCACCTTCACCAGTTTTCTTACGGCAATCTTCCGGTTGATATACCCCGCATCGTAATGGCTCACGGCGACCTTCTGACTTGGCGGGAGGCGGTGCCGGAGCAACAACACCGCCCGTTAAACGCTGCCGAGCGCTATGCTCGGGCTCGTTATCGCGATACCGTTCTTCTCGGCATCGCTTGTGCTGACGCGGTTGTGGCTCCTTCGGCGTGGATGCTGAATCGTTTTTCCGCCATGTACACCATGCCGAGACGCGCCGAAGTGATCTATCCCGGACGCAACCCGATTTTCTTTAATCCTTACGTCAGCAAGGATGACTGCGTTCTTGCCGTGGGTCGCCTGGTGGATGCGAACCGGCAGCTTTCGCTGCTGACACAGCATGAGCATCCGCTTCCCGTATGCATCGTGGGCAGCGAACAAACGGTTGCAACGCCTTTGAATCCGATCCGCGCGGACGTGAAGGTCGCGACTGAGGAGACTTCGGTGGCGATTCGCGGTCCGCAGACCGAGGCACAGCTGCGGGCTCTTTACAGCCGCGCTGCCATTTATGCGGCGACCTCCCGCTACGAACCTCTGGGCATGCCGGTGCTGGAGGCTGCCTTCTCGCGCTGTGCCATCGTGGCCAACGACATTCCCAGCTACCGCGAAATGTGGGGTGACGCCGCTCTCTATTTCCGCACCAACGACGCGTCAAGCCTGGCGGCAAGCATTCGCCTGCTGAATGACGACCGCACCATGCGGCGCGCCTATGCCGAACTCGCCTACGCGCGCGCACGCGAACGCTTCACCACCAAGCGCATGATCGATGAATACCTGCAGCTCTATCGCAGCCTGATTTCAGTGCGTACTGCCGCGGCCTAAGCACCTCTACCACTGACGGGTGATCTCCTAAATTCACTAACCACCAAGGACACGAAGGAACACGAGGCTTGTAAAACCGCTGGCTTCCCTCGTGTGCCTTCGTGCCCTTCATGGTTAACTTGGGACATGTCTCCCCGTGGCTCTCTCCCACAAATCTCTGCCGTCGTGATATCTTCGATCCCCACTAGAAATCAGTAAGTGTTGGAGGATCCAATTTCATGGCTCAGGTGAAGATCACGGTCCGTCCTAATGGGCCGCTACGCGTGGAAGCGCCGGAAGGCACAATTGAGCTCGTCGACGCCAACGGCACGCCTTACGATTTGACCGGCAAAGCGGCCTTCTCACTCTGCCGCTGCGGCGGTTCGGTCAACAAGCCATTCTGCGATGGAACGCATAGCCGCATCGGTTTCCAGGGAGCGGAACTCGCGGTGAAGAAAGCGGAGGAAGGCAAGCCGACGCCGTAAATGCAGGAGAATGACCAGGGCGGCGTTATGCCATATCAGATCGCGCGCAACCCATTCGGTCGGATTGCGATTGCAAATGCCGACGCCGGCGCTTAGGCGCCGACGAAGCGATCAATCAGGTGCGGCGTGCGGTACCAGGAGTTACGAAGAAGAGTTAATGCCGCAGGAATAACTGTGAACCGCGCCAACTTTGGACAGCCAGATAGCTAAAGGCGACGGCCACAACGACAATGCCCAGCACGATCGCGCGGCGAATCGGTTGATCGCGCTGCGGAGCGATCTTGGCGATCAACGCGCCGAGAACGAGACCGCTAATGAGCCCTCCCATGTGGCAGGAATTGTCTATATCAGGAGAAATGAAGCCGAAAAATAGGCTGAATCCGCAGAAAAACAGAAGACTGGTAAGCACGCTTCCAGCATAGACGTCGGAATATGAGAACTCCCCCAGGTAAATCGACGCGATCAGCGCGCCAGTCAAACCGAAAAGGGCACCCGACGCGCCGACACTCCACACTCCCGGATTCCACGCCACACTGGCCACGCCGCCTGCGACTCCGGTGATCAGGTAGATAGCAAGATAGGTGGGTCGCCCGTAAAGCGATTCACACAACTCGCCAAAACTCCACAAGCACCACATATTGATTGCGATGTGGAATAAATTGCCGTGGAGAAACATGTAGGTGAGCAGCCGCCACCACTCGCCTGAAAGCGTAAGCGGACCAAAATTTGCCCCGAAGTGCACGCTTAACGGGAGCGAAAAGGTGTCCACTGATCCCGAAGCCAACGCCATCGCGAGATACACTGCGACGTTGACGCCAAATAGCACTTGCGTCAGCGCGATTCCTGATTCCCGCCGCCGCACCCACGGCGCTGTCACAACGGGCTGCGGTGCATCATCGACGATCTCACCGCGCTGCGCCGCCTCGTGCTGCACGCACCACTGGCAGATCTTTTTTCCGAACGTCAGGCCAGGTAACTTCCGGCCACATCGAATGCAATTCGCCATGGGTATAAGAAGAGTATCAGCAATGTAGCCCCGGCCGCATATTAGGCTGTTAGGAGAACTCTCCAGGGCACA
>JASHQK010000067.1 GCA_030039195.1 Candidatus Sulfotelmatobacter sp. | reverse complement strand
CCGCTGACTGCGCTCAAATTCGCTGAACTCTGCCAGGAGGCTGGCCTTCCCGCCGGAGTCGTGAACATTGTGACCGGAGACGGATCGACCGGCGAATTGCTGGTCAAGCATCCGGATGTCGATAAGATCGCCTTTACCGGATCAACGGAAGTGGGGCGCGCGATTCGCGGAGCAACCGCGGCCAGTCATAAGCGGCTCTCGCTCGAACTGGGCGGAAAATCGCCGTTCATCATCTTCGAAGATGCCGACCTCGACAGCGCCGTAGAAGGTCTGGTCGATGGCATCTGGTTCAACCAGGGGCAAGTGTGCTGCGCCGGTTCGCGGCTGCTGATGCAGGAGAGCATTGCCGAGCCGCTGATCGGGAAAATCCGCGATCGCATGAGCACACTGCGCATGGGGCCACCGCTCGACAAGGGGATCGACATCGGCGCAATCGTCGCGCGCGTGCAGCTGGAACGGATTCAGCGCATGGTCGCGCAAGGCGTGGCGGAAGGAGCGTCGTGCTGGCAACCGCCGACTTCCCTGCCCTCGCGCGGTTTCTATTTCCCGCCGACGTTGCTGTGCAATGTGCATCCCACATCAATCGTGGCGCAGCAGGAAATTTTCGGTCCTGTGCTCGCAGCCATGACATTCCGCACGCCGCGCGAAGCGGTAGAACTGGCGAACAACACGGTGTATGGACTGGCGTCGTGCGTCTGGAGCGAGAACATTAACGTGGCGCTGCACGTCGCCGCCCAGCTGAAAGCGGGAGTGGTCTGGGTCAATTGCACAAATCTGTTTGACGCGGCTTGCGGCTTTGGCGGATATCGGGAGAGCGGCTATGGCCGCGAAGGCGGGCGCGAAGGCTTGCTCGAATACATGGAGCCGAAATGGTTCAAGAATGCGCCGAAGCTGAGCGCAGAGAAATCGCCCCTTCCGGAAAAGACGACCGGAAGTGACGCGCCCAATACCGACGAGGGTGAGACAACCGGGGTTCCTGCTATCGATCGCACGGTCAAACTTTATATTGGCGGCAAGCAGGCGCGGCCCGATTCCGGCTACAGCATGGAAGTGCATTCGCCGGAAGGACGTCTGCTTGGCGAAGCTTCGCTTGGCAACCGCAAAGACATTCGCAACGCCGTTGAAGCTGCGCGCAAGGCGGAAGCGTGGACGAAGGCAACGGCACACACGCGAGCGCAGGTTCTTTATTATTGCGCCGAGAATCTGGCGCAACGGCGGATGGAAATCCTTGAGCGGCTAGCGGCAAGCGTCGGCGAAAAACAGGCTGCCTTGGAATTGGAGATCGGCATCCAGCGCATTTTTTCTTACGCTGCGTGGGCCGACAAGTTCGACGGGGCAGTCCACAATCCCCCGTTCCGCAATATTGCCATCGCCATGAATGAGCCGATCGGAACGGTGGGAGTGATCTGCCCTCAAGACGTTCCGCTGCTTGGATTCCTCTCTCTTGTCATGCCGCTGTTGGCCGTGGGAAACGTGGTCATCGCGGTTCCGTCCGAGAAATATCCTTTGATCGCCGGCGACCTCTATCAACTCTTCGATACAAGTGACCTGCCCGGTGGCGCAGTAAACATTGTCACCGGGCATGTTTCGCAACTGCTGAAGCCCCTTGCCGAGCACGATGACGTCGACGCGATCTGGTCTTACGGTGACGACGCGACGGTCGCTGCGGCCAAGGCAATGTCCACAGGAAACCTGAAACAGGTCTGGACCAACGAAGGCAGGGCCATCGACTGGTTCGATGCGAAACAGGGAGAAGGCCACTGGTTCCTGGAGCATGCCACGCAGGTGAAAAATATCTGGGTGCCGTACGGCGAGTAAGCTGCGAAAGTGCGTTTTGATGTACAGCCAGCTGATTGCATTTCCGCTGACGTGGAGTTAGCATCTCCCCGATCTGTTTTCCTTCCATCCCGGCATATTTCTGACATTTGACTTCAGTTCGTCGAAGGAGGAGCTATGGGGATCGCAGTTGCAACGCAAATCCATCCGCACGTTGCTGAATTTATTGAAAAACCACGAAAGATGTTGATCAATGGTCAATGGGTCAATGCTCTGTCTGGCAAAACCTTTCCTACTTACAATCCCGCGACCGGAGAAGTTCTCGCCCAGGTCGCGGAAGGCGATCGCGAAGATATTGACCGAGCCGTCCGCGCGGCACGGGAGGCGTTCGACAAAGGCCCGTGGCGTCGCATGACTGCCTCGGAACGCGGCCGCCTGCTCTGGAAGCTCTCGGACCTGCTCGAGCAACATACGGAGGAGTTCGGATATCTGGAGAGCCTCGACAATGGCAAGCCTCTGGCGATTGCCAAAGCTGCCGACGTCCCGCTTGCCGTCGACCTGTTCCGCTACATGGCGGGCTGGGCGACCAAGATTGAGGGCAACACCATCCCGATTTCTGTTCCGTACACACCCGGCGCAAAATATTTGGCCTACACGTTGCGCGAGCCGGTGGGAGTCGTGGGACAGATTATCCCGTGGAATTTCCCGTTGCTGATGGCGGCGTGGAAGCTGGGTCCGGCATTGGCGACCGGATGCACAGTCGTACTGAAACCGGCCGAGCAAACGCCGCTTTCGGCGCTGCGTCTGGGCGAACTGATCATGGAAGCCGGTTTCCCCGACGGAGTCGTCAACATCGTCCCCGGCTACGGCGAGACGGCAGGGGCCGCGCTGGCTGCTCATCCGGATGTCGACAAAGTCGCATTCACCGGATCGACGGAAGTGGGCAAGCTGATCGTGCATGCCGCGACGGGCAACTTGAAAAAGGTCTCCCTTGAGTTGGGTGGGAAGTCGCCCAATGTCGTTTTCAAAGATGCTGATCTGGAAAGCGCGATTCCCGGTTCAGCCAGCGCGATCTTCTTCAATCATGGGCAATGCTGCTGCGCCGGTTCCCGGCTCTATGTCGAAAAATCCATTTTCCAGAAAGTGGTCGACGGAGTCGCCGATCAGGCCAAGAAAATCAAAGTCGGTTCCGGACTCGAGCCGGAGACACAGATGGGCCCGCTGGTTTCCGAAGAGCAGCTGCAACGCGTGTGCGGCTATCTGGAAGCGGGATTCTCCGAGGGTGCGAAAGCCGTTGTCGGTGGCCACAAAGCCAGCGATCGCGGATATTTCGTCGAGCCGACCGTCCTGGTCGATACGACCGAGAACATGAAAGTTGTAAAAGAAGAAATCTTCGGACCCGTGGTGACCGCAATGCCATTCAGCGATCCGGAAGAAATTCTTCCGCGCGCGAATGACAGCACTTATGGACTCGCCGCGGCGGTGTGGACGCGCGACATCAGCAAGGCGCATCACATGGCCGAACAACTGCGCGCGGGTACCGTCTGGATCAACTGCTACAACATCTTCGACGCGGCGCTGCCCTTCGGCGGATACAAGCAGTCCGGCTGGGGCCGAGAAATGGGCCACGACGTGCTCAATCTCTACACACAAACCAAGGCCGTCTGCACCAGGCTGTAACCGGTCAGGCAAAGAACCGAAAGGCGGTGGCGCAAGTCACCGCCTTCTTTCATCCCAAGAATCCCGCTCACGCCGATACGGAGTTCAGCTCGCACCACCGCTGCAAGACGTAAAGCGACCACGGCCGCGACCATGAGATCCTGCGGCGCAGAAAATCCCCCCACGCCCGAGATGTTTCGCTGCCTTTGAGCATGCCGCCCAACGGGCCATCTTCGATTCGTTTCGCATTCAGCACCGGTTCTATCTCGGCACGAAGTTCTTCCCGCATCCAATGATCGAAAGGCAAGGTGAATCCTCGTTTGGGCCGATGAACAATCTCGTCGGGAAGCGATCCCGCCAAAGCTTCAACCAGAAGCTTCTTCGGCGTGTGGTTCAACTTCCACCGACCGGGCAGTGCAAGCACCGTTTTCGCCAATAGGTGATCGATCAGAGGAACGCGCACTTCCAGCCCCTGCGACATGCTCATGAAATCGGCGTCGCGGAGCAGAGTGTTGAGCATGTAGCAGCGCGATTCGAGATAAGAAACACGGTTGATGGGATCGAGCGTCGTCGCATGACGAGCAGCAGACTCCTGAGACGCTGACGCGACTTGCAAAGCCGGATGGCACGCTGGAAAAAGAAGTTCGCGCTGCGCCGGCGTAAACAGCATTCGACTGAGGAAATAAGGATGAGCGGTCGAGCCATCGCGAGCCAGCGAAACCAGCTTGTTCTTTTGATCGCTCGGTGGCGCCAGCGCAGAAAACACAGAGGCCAGCGGGCTGCGAACAATACGCGGAAAAGTACTCCAGGTCCGCACGAAGCGCTCCAGGTGCGGCACGGTACGGAAGCTGGAATAGCCGCCAAACACTTCGTCGCCTCCCAGCCCTGACAAAGCAACTTTCACGCCCGCTTTTCGCGCTTCTCGGGAAACGAAGAACGTGTTCACGCCGTCCATGGTAGGAAGGTCCATGGCGCCGAGCGCTTCGGGGATCGAAGAGAGAACATCGTTTTGCGAAACGCTGATTTCGTGATGGTCGGTGTGAAACTGAGATGCAACGATGCGGGAATATTGCGCTTCGGAAAACTCCGCCTCACGAAAAACGATGGAAAACGTACTCGGCGTTACCCCGCCACGGCTCAAAATGCTCACCAGCGCGCTCGAATCGATGCCACCAGAGAGAAATACGCCGACCGGAACGTCGCTGACCAATTGCAGGCGGACTGATTCTTCCAGCAACGGCCGCAGTTGTTGAACAACACCTTTCTCTTCCGAAGACGGCAGTTCGGCATGGTCGTTGTCAGGTCTGTCGACGAGATCCCAGTAACAGGATTGCTGAGCAGTTCCGTCGTGCCACGTCATCATGTGGCCGGCTGGAAGCGCATGCACGCCCTCAATCAACGTCAAAGGATCATAGGCGGACCCAAAAGACAGATAATTCACCAAACCGGCGTGGTCGACCTTGCGGGGCACAAGTCCGGTTCCGAGCAAGGTGCGAACTTCCGACGCGAAAAGAAAATATGGGTCGGTTTCGGCGAAGTAGAGCGGCTTGATGCCCATGGCATCGCGGGCAAGAAATAAACGATGCCGCTGCGCATCCCAGATGGCAAAGGCAAACATGCCGCGGAATTTCTCGAGACAAGCTTCACCCCAGTGCGCGTACGCGTGCAATAGAACTTCCGTATCGGAATGGCTGATGAACTCCTGTCCGGCTTGCTCGAGCTCGCGGCGAACCTCGTCAAAGTTATAGAGCTCTCCGTTGTAAACGATCCAGTTATCGGTTTTCGGGTCATGCATGGGCTGATGCGCAAGAGGGGAAAGATCGAGAATCGCCAACCGGCGATTGCCCAGCCCGATTTCCGTCGGAGCTCCGCTTGCATCCGTTAATAGAATGGTTCCGGAGTCATCCGGTCCCCGGTGCGCGAGCGACTGCGTAGCGCGATCGAGAACACCTTCCGGGATTCGCGCATTTCGCGCAATAATGCCGAAAATTCCACACATTCGGTGTGATTCACCCGATATAGGTCTTGGTGCGAAAGGGGGGACTCGAACCCCCACGGGTTTCCCCGCCAGATCCTAAGTCTGGTGCGTCTGCCAATTCCGCCACTTTCGCATACTCGAATGCAAGATTCAGGCGAATTACTCTTCGGATCTGAATTATTCTAAACGCAAACGGGTGATTCAAGAATCGCAGTGCTGATGGCTGGCCAGATTTCAGATCAGGCAACCACGACCCAGCCCAACGTGTCTCAAGGCCTGGGCGCAAGGTCGCCACTGCCGCCGACGCGGACTTCCTTTATATCCGGAATGAAGAATGAGTTTGGCGCCCGACTACAAAATCTCGCACACAGACTGCCTGCCCTTGTTGCTTTTTTCGGGGCAATCTCAGGCGCCGCAGGCCGCGCCCGGCCGGCGCTCGAAGGACTTCGGAAATGTCGCGCTCTATTGTACTTCGTTGAGCTTCTGGTAAATCAGCATCGCCAGGAATGTCAGCAGAAACACTCCTGAGCCAATGCTGAACACCCGCACCGGCAGTGTGAGCCGATTCACTTTGCTCAATAGCTGCGTTTGCTCCTCTTGCATGTGCGAATTGGCATCGTCCAGGAAGAGCTGATCGTCCTCATGCATGGTCAACGTGCTGCGATAAATCAGCAACACGACCAGGCAGACGGCAAAAAGTCCGAACAGCCCACCAACGATTTCAATCAGAGTCATAAGCCACCTCGGCAATCCAACGCGGGCCAGCGGGCTCTCCTCCTGACCGGCGTGGCACACCGGAGAAGGCCCCGACGCGAAGATTATAGCCCCGTTTGGCAAGCCCGGCGGAAGGAAATGCTGTTTTGTCCGGTGTGCCGAAATGT
This sequence comes from Candidatus Sulfotelmatobacter sp., assembly GCA_030039195.1. Classification (GTDB taxonomy): domain Bacteria; phylum Acidobacteriota; class Terriglobia; order Terriglobales; family Acidobacteriaceae; genus Sulfotelmatobacter. Next base: position 2,881 of record JASHQK010000067.1, on the reverse strand, counting down.
TCTAAAAAAGTGACCGGCAACCAGCTATTGGCATCCAAGTCACTGTATTCGCGTGCGCGGCTTTCGCCTCTGGCCGCGACATTTGTTATAATCGAACAGCTTTAAAGCCAAGGAGATACGAATGGCCACCACAACCGTCCCAGAAGTCAAGAAAGCCGCGCCTATCACCCTAACCGCGACCGCAGTCGCCAAGGTCAAAGAGATTATGGGCCAGCAGAACCCCGTGCCCGCTGGACTGCGCATCGGCGTGGTCGGCGGCGGATGCTCCGGATTCTCTTATTCCATGCAGTTCGAGAACGGCGCCGGCATGATGGACAAGACCTTCGACATGGACGGCCTCAAGGTGTTCGTCGACGCCACCTCGGTGATGTACCTCAACGGATGCATTGTCGACTACGTGGAAACGCTCGAAGGGGCGGGCTTCAAGTTCGAAAATCCGAACGTGAAGTCGACCTGCGGCTGCGGGTCATCCTTCAGCGTATAGAGTGTCGCTTCAAACGGATGCCCCACTTCTCGCCGGTTTGGCGAGAAGTGGGATTAAGCGAGCACGCGATAACTAGACAAAACAGCCTCATCTCGATGATGAGGCTTTTTCATTTCGGCGGATCTTATTGCGGCGGTTGCTGTGGAGGATTCGGATTGCTCGGCTGACCGAATCCGCCGTTGGATGGACCGTTCTGTGTTCCCGAATTCCCGAAGCTTGATCCAAATCCACTCCCCGAACCGAAACTGCTGCCGAATCCGTTGCCGTTACTCGTCCCGCTCTGTCCGTTCTGATTCTGCCCATTCTGCCCGTTCAAATTATTTTGCGTGTTGAAAGACTGCAGCGTGGGCTGATACGGCGTCTTGATCAGCAGCCCTTGATCGAGCGTGGGATCATAGACGAACACCCAGTCCTTGTACACTTTCTTCTTGTTGTATTCGCGAATCGTCTTTTCTTTGCTCAAACTGGCGACGCCGATGATCGGGCCGCCGATAATCTGCGGAGACGCCGAAGAACTCGTGCCGGAACCGCTGGCGTTCGTTCCCGATCCACCCGGCGTGCCCGCCGAACCGCCTGTGGTGCCATCCGAAGAAACCTGCGTTTGCGATGCATCGGTCCCGCTCGTAGGTGAGCTCGTCTGGCTCTGTCCGAACGAGGAGCTGGAGCCCGATCCGAACGAACTCGAACTTGAGCCGAAAGCACTCGCACTTGAGCCAAACGTGCTGCCGCTGCCAAAAGTTGAAGATTGCCCAAACGCTCCCGATCCGCTCGTTTGCCCCATCTGTGACACCGGCGTCGCGCCCGGGATTGCCCCACCACCCATGCTCAGCGCCATCTGCACCTCGCCGAAGTGCAGCAGTTTGAAGTCGGCGCACTTTCCGTTTTTGCAGTTCTCCGGATCTTTGTAGCGCTTGCGCAAAAACCGGATGTCGTTGGTGTTTTCCAGGTCCTCGAGCTTGACCGGATAGCGGCCGAACTTCCTGTAATAGGCGCGGATTGCCCGCGAGTACTGGCATCCGCGATGAATCATCTCTTCTTCCCGATCGCGCTTGATAGTAAACGCGATCGAAGGGGCGATCGCCGCGGCGAAGATGATCATCAGCGACACCACCAGCAACAGCGTAAGCAAGATGTATCCCTGCTCAGCGTCGTGCGACCTGCCGCTCGTTTGCCTGCGAAACTTCATCGTTGAACCGACCTGCTCGAAACCTTGAAACATGAAACTTTGAAACCGGGTGTGCCTATCCCGGCGTCAATGGGATGCTCTGCGGCGGACCGCTGTTCACTACATCCTGCATTTCCACCGAATTGGGCGTGATGCGGATGACCTTGTAACGCCGGTCGACAATTTCACCTTCGCCGGCCACGAAAACATCTTCGCCTTCGGAAAGAAAAATCCTCTTGGGCTCTCCCGGACGATTGGCGAAGCCGAAGAACTTCAGTGGAATCGGCGTCGGCGGGGGAGGCGTAGGCGGATGCCAGGTTTCCACTTCTTTGGCCGAATCGGTGTGGCCGGGTCCCATTGGCGTCGGAATCACGACCGGATCAGCCTGCGACACGAAAATATTTCTTCCACTTCCTTCATATCGCGTTTGCTCGGCAGCGGCCAGCAAATCGAGGCGCAGTGTCGGATCAAGACTTTCGTCGCGCTCCTTATGGCGCGCCTTGGATCCGTGGTGAGCCACGGTGACGCGAGGCGCAACCGGCGCCGCCGCCTGCGCGTTCGAATCCGGCGAGGAAGACGATCCGAAGAAGAACGGCAAGAATTGATACACGACTATCACTACGGCGATGCCTCCCAAGGCCGCCGCCCAGATCGTCTTCTTCTTGTTTTCCAGTCCGAGTTGCACTTACGATCCCATCCTCAAGAACGCTTCCAGCTTCAAGTTGAGTTTCACCGGGCCTTGCTGCTCTCCGCCCAGGGTAATGCTGTTGATGATAAAAAACATGTCGTCGCGTTCCAGCGCGTTGATGAAGCGCGCCAGCGCCGTGTAGTTGCCGGCGAGGTCCGCATCCAGTTCCACCGGCTGCAGGTTCGCGAGTGTTCCTTCCGCGAGTTTATATTTCACCTGCTCGATGGCGACGCCATTCGCGCTGGCCAGCTTGCCGAATTCTGCCGGAATCTGTGAATCCTCCGGTGGAATCCTCTTCTTGTAGAAATCTGCGATCTCGTGATTCGCCAGCCGCACTTTCCCCGGCAGGTCCTTCAAAGGAGCCACCTGCCTGGTTTTCGCCGTCAGTTCTGCCTGCATCAGATGGATGGTCTGCTTGCGCGTCTCCACCGAGCCCACCAAAGGCGAAACGTATACGCCCACGGCCAGCACGTCGACCACAGCCATGATCACCAGTGCAGCCTTGATCTTGCGTCGCATTTGGCGGAGATCTGACATCAGTGAT
>JASHQK010000702.1 GCA_030039195.1 Candidatus Sulfotelmatobacter sp. | reverse complement strand
GCCGGGGAGGAAAAGATCATTAAGTACCGGTACAAGGTTTGGCTCCGAGTTTAGGCTACTGCGATTCGCGATGTATCTTGTCTAGTTTGATCTAACCCGCCAGCGTGCGACGGATCATCCAAGACAGACTTCAGCTTCGCTCCGATTCGTTACTTTGCAGTTTTGTCGTAGTGCCATGCTGACATGCTGAACTGTCTGGATGTCCTTGACCGATAGCCCTTCTGAAAGGCTGTTAATCCAAGGGGCTTGCAAGCGCATGGCAGCGTCAAACGTCTGTTTCCCCTTGTCAGTCAGAACCACAAGCTGCGCTCGCCGATGATGCGGGTTTGTCTCGAATGCGACTAGCCCTTGCTCGCGCAGATCATTGATGATCCGCTGCACGTTTTGGCGGTTGGCACCCATGTCGCGAGCAAGCCACGCGACGGGTTGTGGGCGTTCGCAGGCAGCGACGACGCCAAGAATCTGCCAGCGGGCGCTCGTGAGTCCCAGCCCTGCAACCAGACGATCTCCCGCCGTAACCAGCAGGCTGTTAAGCCTAAATAGGTCGAGGATGAAGCCAGTCAGAGCATCCCCGGCAGCCGTTCGCTTCCCTTTGTATTCGATGGGCATTTGTCACCATATTATTTTCTTGACATGATGATGTCAAGATGGTAGTTTCCTATCAATCTTCTGGATGTATGATACCGGATTGACACTATACAACCATACCGGGAGGAGAAGGCCATGTCGCTGCTACGCCCTTTAGACCCTACTTTTCCGATTGAACGTCAGATCGCCCTTGATGCAAGCCCCGTTGTGCTGGTGAACCTTTTCACGCTCGACAAGGCAGACGAGCAGGCATTTCTTCAGGCTTGGCAAGACGATGCGCTGTTCATGAAGCAGCAGCCGGGCTTCATTTCCACGCAGCTTCATCGCGCCATCGGTGAAAGTCCGACGTATTTGAACTACGCGGTCTGGGAAACGAACTCTCACTTCCGGGCTGCATTCACGAACCCGGGTTTCCGGGCAAAGCTATCGAGCTACCCGTCTTCGGCTGTGGCTTCCCCGCATTTGTTCCAGAAGGTCGCAGTTCTGGGCGTCTGCGTGGCATAGATCAAACTGCGGAAAGAAATAGCAAAGAAACCATGACAAATCGAACTCCCAACACCGTTACCGAGACGGCTGCCAACGGTTCGGTGCACGAACGCCGTGAAGATCACCGATTCCCTCTTGCGCTAGAGTTGCCCACCGCCATCGGACTGGCGCTTATGGCTGGATTTCTCTTCAACATGTCAGTGGTAACAGCCCCCGCGCTCAATGCGCTATCGCCTGAGCAAGCGCTCGCCGCGTGGAAGGGGATCAACTCAACGGTGCGCGATCCACTCTTCGCCGGGACGGCATTCGGCACCGCTGTGCTGGTTGTCGCGTGTACCGCAGTTGCATGGCGTTCGCGCCTTAGAGGTTGGTGCTTGAGCTTTGCGCTGCTGTATCTCGTCGGGGTCATCGGCACTACCTTCACAGTGGAGGTCGGCATCAATCGCACAATCGTCTTGGCGAGCGAGACGCCTCCTGAACTGCCACGCATGTTATCCATTTGGCTTGTTGGAAATCACATACGTGCGGTGAGTGCACTGGCGGCGTTCGTTGTGGCGTGGCTTGGGTTTCGACAATCCGTGACTAATAAGTAGCCGACCAAGAACCACGCAGGACGGTGGGTGCTGCCGCCCGAACACGACAATCTAGTGTTGTCGAACAGTCTGGATCGCGTAGATCAAGTTCAGAAAAGAAAACTAGGAGGCTGATGTGCTCAACCAAGCTCGCGTAAGAACTATTCTCCGCTGGGGTCACATTCTTGAAGGCATGTTCCTTGTCGCCTATGTGTATTCCGGCTCGCACACAAACCCCGTCTTGACCAACATTGCGCGGTTTGTGGTGATGCCGCTGATTGTCGCCAGCGGTTTATGGCTTTGGCAGCAGGGACGGATTGTACGGTGGACGCGACGTACTCCGTCGCGAACCAGCGAGGCAACCTAGGGCACCCTCATGGTGAATCAGTCGGATCACTGAGCGTACCAATCCGAATGCGGCGACCATCGGCTGCAAGAGAGGCACTGGGTCTCCGTCCACTGATGGAGGCAGGCTGGGCAGATTTCTCCCGTGTCGAACGTGTTCCATTCGTAGCCGCATGTGCAGAACCATTTGTCTACCTTGCGTGGCGACCATGCGCACAGAGGGCAGCGGATGCTTTAGCCGGAGGAATCGCCGCTCTTGTCGAGAGCCGGGTCGCGTCGATTAAGGCGAAAGTCTCGTCAGCCATCCTCGATATTATGAAGAACATGAGCGTGCGAATTGATTTGATGAAACCTGCCGATTGGCCGGAGGTCTGCTCCATCTACGAGGAAGGCATAGCCACGGGTTTAGGCACGTTCGAAACTAAAGCACCTTCGTGGGATGAATGGAATGTCGCACGTCTGCCTCATTCGAGGTTAGTTGCGCGAGACGAGCGCTTGCTCGGCTGGGCTGCGCTAAGTCCGGTATCGAAGCGAGCGTGTTACGCGGGCGTGGCGGAAGTTGGAATCTACGTTGCAGCCGTCGCACGAGGGCGCGGGATTGGGCGTGCCCTGCTCGATGCTCTGATCGATTCGTCCGAGGCGAATGGCATCTGGAC
>JASHQK010000701.1 GCA_030039195.1 Candidatus Sulfotelmatobacter sp. | reverse complement strand
CCAGACGGAACTGGTGAAGCTTGCGAAGGGCGAGATGAACCGCTGGCCCGACGGGAAGCCGGTCACGTTCGTCCTGCGGCCGCCGTCGACGCCGGAAATGAAGGTTCTTCTCGATAAGGTATATGAGCTGCCGCCGGCGCAGGTGAGCGAATTGATTGCCACCGCGAATCACGGCCACGCGAATCATCCGGCGATCGTGATTGCCGACTCGGACGAAGATCTGGTGAATAAAGTGGCGTCGCTGCCCGGAGCGGTGGGGGTGGTCGATGTCTACGCAATCAACAGCAGCGTGACAGTGGTGAAAATTGCGGGCAAATTGCCGCTCGAGCCGGGATATTTGTTGCACGGCAATTGATTCTTACGGGATCTGGTTCTGGTTCGAACTGATCGGGACGCCACGTTTTGCGTCTTTGAGATTGCATGGCACCTGAGAAAAAAGCCAAAGCAGCCGCCGCAGGGGCGGAGGGCGCGTCGGCGGAAAGGCAACCGGCGGGCAAGCACAGCTACACGCGGCGCTTTCCCCGCTTCATCCTCGACGTTCGCCTGCAGGTCCGCATGTTTCAGGACGGCGATTTCCGCTCGTGCTGGGGCCGCTCGACTGAGTTGGGACAGGACGGCATCGGTGCCACGCTCACCGGCAACCTGCAAACGGGTGAGATTGTAACCCTGGAAATTCCCTTGCCCCTGACGACGTATCCGATCAAGGTCCGGGCCATCGTGCGCTATCGACAGGGCCTGAAGTACGGTTTTGAATTCCTGACGCTCAACGAAGCCCAGCGCGAGACTTTGTACCGGGTCTGCGAATATCTGGCGACCCGGACGTAGCGAGGCCGCCAGTCACCTAATCGGTTCGTGGGCCAATTTCAATTTCGTTTTTCCCAGAGGCGTCATCCCGAAGGCCCGTGATTTTACCAGCGGGCCGAGGGATCTGGCGAGGATCGGCTGAACTGCGCGCGAGATCCCTCGCTCCGCCTCGCTGCGCTCGCCTCCGACTAAAGCCGGAGGTCTACCAAAACGGCTGCGCTCGGGATGACGCCATTGCAGGGGATGCGGATGCGGTCACCTTTGCAGCGGAACCGCCACTTTCCAACCCAACGCGCTCGCGGCGAGGCGGCATCCAACCGTACAATACAATCCAACCGTAAATCATTGAACGCCTCATGCGCGGACTTCTCTGTGTCATCGCCCTTGTTGCCATGGCTGCCGCGCAGGTTGCACCCCCCACGGTTTCCGTGAGCGACGAAAACGGAGCCGCGGTTCGTTCTGCCCGCGTCTTTCTGGAAGTTCCTTCGCTACCCACCGCGTACTGCCTGACCGATTTCAACGGGCGATGCCAGTTTCCCGGGCTTCGGGCGGGAACTTATAAGCTGCGCGTGGAAAAAGAAGGATTCTACGAGGTCGAAGAGGCGAAGGTGGAAATCGCGCCGGGATCGACAGTTGAGGTTTCGATCTCACGGCAGCAGGAAGTCAAAGAAGTTGTCGATGTCCACGAATCGCCGCCGCAGATCGACGCCTCGCAGGTCGCCGCCCAGGAGAAGATCAGCGGGCTGGACCTGATCGACATGGTTTATCCCGATACCCACGATTATCGCAACGCGCTGGATTTCATTCCCAGCGTGATCCCGGACCAGAGCGGGCAGCCGCATGTGGCGGGCGCAGAAACGTATCAGACCATAACCTTGCTCGATGGCTTCAATGTGACGCAACCGGCCAACGGGCAATTGCTGGCACGACTCAGCGTGGATGCGTTCCGCTCCATTGAAGTTGAGCCCTCGCGCGAGCCGGCGGAAGACGGCAAGGGATCGGGCGGCGCGTTGAACATAAATACGAATAATGGCGATGACAAATTTCACTTTCTGGCCACGGATTTCATCCCCTCGGTGCAGGACAAGCACGGATTGCGGTTTGACCAGTTTCTTCCCCAGCTCACATTCTCCGGTCCGTTTATCAAGAAAAAAATGTGGTTTCTGGATGCGTTCGACGGCGAATACGACAACGTGGTTTATACGGAACTGCCGGTCGGCCAGGACAATGATCACATTTTTCGCGAAGGGAATCTGTTCAAGGTGCTGACCAACGTCACCAATCGCGACATCGTGAGCACGAGTTTTCTGGTCAACAATCTTCACGACGAGTATTACGGTCTGTCGCCGCTGAGCCCGCAGACGGCAAATCCCAAGGATGTGGAATCCGCCTATGTGGCCAGCGTGAAAGAGCAGCACTATTTTGCGGGAAAGGAACTGTTGGAAGCCGGAGCCGGCTTTGTGCAGTACAACCTGCACATGACCCCCTACGGCACGAGCCCGTATTTCGTTAATTCGTTGGATCAGGCCGGCGGAAACTACTATCTCGCCGATGAGACGCACGCCGATCGCTGGCAAGGAATCGCGAATCTATATTTGCCGTCGCATGAATGGCTGGGACGCCACGATCTCAAATTCGGTGCGGATCTGGATCGGATTTCCTATGACGCGCAGTTCGAGCGCCAGCCCATATCGTTCCTGAGCGGCACGGGCGGATTAACTTCGGCAGACGAGTGCCTGACGAGTTCGGGATGCACGCGCTACTCCACCTTTAGTCCGGCACCGCTGCATCACGAGTACAACACCGAAGCCAGCGGCTATGCGGAGGATCGATGGGCGGTCACGAACCGGCTGCTGATCGAACCCGGCGTGCGGGCGGACTGGGATGAAATCGTGCGTCATGCCGAAATTTCTCCGCGGCTGGCAGGAACGTACGTGCTCGACAATGCCGCCAACACGAAGATCTCGGCGGGAATAGGCATGGTCTACGATGCGACGCCGATTTTTCTGATCGCGCGGCCATACGCGGGAACGCGGCAGGATTGTTTTTTTGGAATCGGAACGGCGATCAGTCCGGAGTGCAATTCGAGTCCCAGCGTTTTCGCGGCATACGTCAATACGAGCTTCAGCGTGAACCAGAGCACTTTGCAGATGCCGCGATTCGTGAACTGGAGCCTGGGGGTGGAGAAGAAGCTGCCCTACGCGCTGTATATGAAAGCGGAGTTCCTCGAAAAACGCGGCACGCGCGGCTTCGCTTACAACACGCCAGACACGTTTGCCAGCGGCAACTTCGATTTCAACCTGCAAAACGGACGCGATGACCACTACGATGCCTTTCAGATTACGCTGCGGCATAACTTCAAAGAGAATTACACCGTGACGGGGTCGTATACGCGATCGAGCGCGCGCTCGAATGAAGCGCTCGATTTCAACGTCGATAATCCGATCCTCGCCAGCCAGCAGCCGGGGCCGTATCCGTGGGATGCACCGAACCGCTTCCTGTCCTGGGGATACGTGCCATTTTTCAAGCTGCCCATCCTGCACCAGACCGAGTTGGCGTATTCGATGGAGGCGCGCAGCGGATTTCCCTTCAGCCTGCTGAACGATCAGGATCAGCTGATCAGCAAGGTCGGGGAATACCGCTATCCCGAATATTTCACGCTCAACCTGCAACTGGAAAAACGATTTCACTTCCTGGGCTACTACCTGGCGCTGCGGGGAGGCTTCGACAACATCACCGGGCGATGCGACCCGTTCGTGGTCGACAATGTTATCGATCCGAATCACCCGAACGCCACATTCAGCGCCTGCCTGGGGCGGGCGTTCACGTCGCGCATCCGGCTGCTGGAACGGAAGTAGGTCGCCGCGTGATGGTGGGCGAGACGACTAAGATCGTCCCGTCGCTTGACACCACGTCGATTTCCGCCTTAGGCTGACGCTGTTCCCTGTGGGGCACGTCGGCATTACCGCCGAAAGGGCTAGGCCCGCCCGCTGAAAAATCTCAGCAGGAGTGTGCTCATGCCCACCTTAGAAACCTATCGAAAACAAGCCAAGCTGCTGCTTCGCTGGCACCGCGAAGGCGATTATTCCATCGGCGGAAGAGTGCGTCAGCTCGAACGCTATCGGTCTCTTACGGACCGCGAGGTGCTGGCGCTCAGGTTCACCCTTGCGATAGCCCAGGAAATCGTCGCCGTCGAAGCCGGCCATCAAAGTTGGGCCGACCTGAAAGCGGCAGCGGGCGGTGCGCGCAAGAATCTGCGCCGCGCGGCCAGCCCGCCGCTCCTGAAGAACGTGATCCCGATCCTGTTCGTGCGCGATGTCGAGGCGTGCGCGACATTCTTCCGGGAGAAGCTGGGATTTGACATCGACTTTCTCCACGGTTTGCCGCCATTTTACGGCGCAGTATCGCGTGACGGCGTTTGCCTGCACATCCGCTTCGTCCACCACCCCTTTTTCGCGCAGGCCGCGGCTGAGGAGAAATCTCTGATCTTAGCTTCCATCGAAGTCGAGAATGTGCAAGGTCTATTCGAGGAATTTAAGGCGCGCGGCGTCATGTTCCCTCAGAAGCTCAAGAAACAGGCTTGGGGTGGGACCGACTTTCAAGTGCGAGATCCCGACGGCAACCTGATCTCCTTTGTCACATACGATAAACGTGAAACGGGCTGACCCATGGCCGGGTTGCGGCTCGTCGCCGAAATTACAGCTGAGGCGCTACCGCCGCACGATAGATCAAGATATATAATGAAGTCCTCAAATCCCCTGCATCAAAACGCCGCGCCCCGTCATCACAACCTTGGAGGACATAACATGGCACATGAATTACCCCCTTTGCCGTATCCATACGACGCATTGGAGCCGACCATCGACAAGCAAACCATGACGCTGCATCACGACATGCACCATGGCGCGTACGTCAAAAATCTGAACGCCGCCCTCGAGAAGCATCCCAACCTGGGGGGCAAGTCCGCGGAAGACTTGATCCGCGATCTGAACGCGATCCCTGAGGACATTCGCGCCGCGGTTCGTAACAACGGCGGCGGCCACGTGAATCACACCATGTTCTGGAAGATCATGAAGCCCAAGGGCGGAGGTGATCCGAGCGGCCCGATCGCGGAAGTGATTCACAAGACATTCGGCAATTTCAAAGATTTCCAGGCCAAGTTCAACGATGCCGGCGCCAAGCAGTTCGGCAGCGGATGGGTTTGGCTGGCGGGTAAGCCGAATGGCGAAGTGCAGATCGTGACCACGCCGAATCAGGACAATCCCATCACGCAGGGGTTGTACCCGATTTTCGGCAACGACGTTTGGGAGCACGCCTATTATTTGAAGTACAACAACCGGCGGCCGGAATATCTGGCGGCGTGGTGGAACGTGGTCAACTGGGACGAGATCAACAAGCGCTACGCCGCTTTCAAGTCGGGCAAAGAGGCGCATGAGCCGGCGATGGCGCATCGCTAAAGTCTCCTGAGTCTTTTCGGTTGCTGCACGAAATGAAAAAAGGGCCCTCGCCCAGAGGGCCTTTTTCTTGTGGCGATTGGATCTGCGTAGGATTAAGCAGCCGTGTCGATGTACTGCTCCGGCTGCTCCTCGAATTCCTTTCTACAATCCTCCGAGCAGAAGAAGTACTTCTTCCCGGCGAACTGCAACTCAAATTTCGGATGGTTGTCTTCGATTTTCATTCCGCAAACGGGATCGGTGGTCACTGCGGCCTCCTCGTGTGGAGAACTTCTCTCCGTGGCAAACGATTGCAAGGAGCTCTCCGTTTCCTCGCTTCTTCCAAACGACTGAAGGTGCACGGCTTTTGAAATGAGTGAACCCATGCGGAATTAGTAGCAGGAAAATTCTTCCGCAGATGGGAAGGCTGTACGCACGCGAGTCCGTTTTTTGCATTTCCTGTGCACGTGCTGTGCAGATTGAAGCATTCGTCTACAGCAAAAACCCGACCCGCGAAATCGCTCCCCGGGGGAAGCATGATGCAGGCTTCGATTACCAGCGGGAGTTCTTTCGCATTCACGTATCGGCATGACTGAAAGCACATACTTGGTTTTCCTCAACTGCACAAAAAATATTGAATTGACCCGGGACACTTTCGCTCGTACATTCTGATTCACTCGACAGAGATGAACGCCTCGCCGGCGAACCATGGCGGCGAGACAGAGAGAGACTCCAGGGGCAGCAACGGTATTCGGGTCAAGCGCGCCATGAAATCAATGGAATGGAAAACCTACCGCACACGATTCCTGGTAAAGGCCAAGCAACTCAATTCCAACTTCAGCTTTGTGGATGCTCTGGGACGGCAGCACTCCGGCCGCAAGGGTGATTACCTGGTCGAATCTTCCGATGGCGTGATCAGCATTACTCCGCGGCAGATTTTTGAGGATATTTATGTTCCCATGGTCGCGGACCGGGAAGTGCTCGCCGCGCCAGCGGAGGGGGTTGGTCGCCCAGTACGAAAAATGCCGCAACCCTATCCGGATCAGCCGGCTTCAAGGACAACACTAGGTCTGATGTCCTGACCGGCTCTGAAGATTGATCGGCGGAGCAGCGCGCTGCCCTACGACCAGTGCAGGTTTCCTTCTTGAAACCCCTCAGCCGCCAGCGATCAGGGAAACTTTCATTAAGCACTGAACGCCAGCACAATCGTGGCTGCGCTGTGGCGGAAACTCCCTGAAAAGCCGCTGCTGGTGCGGACTTGCACGGGATCCTTCGCTTCGCTCAGGATGACAGACGAAGAAGTTGGAACTTGATCAGAGAGTCCTGGCAGATTTTGCAAAAATCCTTTCAATTCCTAAGGGATCGAGGGGATTGGCAGATTGTGGCGCATGGGGTAGACTAGCCCTTCCTTATCCCAATGATTAATTCCGAGGGAAATCCCTATGACGAATACTGTTATTCCTCCGCAAGACTTTGAAAAAAAATGCAAACAGGCCGAACGAGAACATGAAGCGCGAAAAATCGAGATACTTCTCGAAAGAGTGAAGAAGCAAATTGAACACCGCAGCGATCCTGCGCGGAAGGTGGATGCACCCAAGCCACCTTTGATGGCAGTCAGCAAGAACACGTCAAGTTTTTCTGCGCGATCCGTTGTATTCGAACGATAGAAGCTGATTTGAACCGCCCGTCACTTCGCCATTTTTCACTTTTCCAAAGCACGTTTTGATCTAGAATGAGCCAGCATTTCACGCGCCCACCGTTGCGCGCGATGAGCCTTCCTCCAGGAGGTAGTGGATGTACCAGCCATATTCCAGCTTCGGGGCTGACGTTCATTCGCCCCGAGATCCAGAGTCTCAGATCCGAAATACTTCTCAAGATTTTGCCATGGCTTTTAATACCGGAAATTTCGATCAGGCGGCTGCCCTGTTTGCCAAGGATGGTGTTCTGGTCGCGCCGCGCCACGAGACGGCGCATGGACAAAAACAGGTGGAGCGATTGCTGCGCCAGTTGAGTGATGCCGGCTACAGCGACCTGCGTCTGGAAACGACGCGCGTCGAGCATTCCGGCGACATGGCGATGGAGATCGGACAGTTTACGGTGACGATTTGCAAACCGGATGGAACGACCATCCCCGAGCACGGCAGCTATGTGAAGGTTTGGCGACGGCTGGGAGCCTGGCTGATCATCGGAGATTGCTGGACTCGAACGGGAAAAGACGTCGCCGATCGAGCCGCGTAATCTGCGCCGGCCTGGCTCGAGATCATTTCATGGTTGGCGGCGAGCGAGGTCGTCTAAAACCGGGGCGAACATGGGACTATCCAACGAGCCGAACCCGGCGAAACTGGAGAGCGAACGCGGGCATGGGGCGGGAGCAAGGGTCGATCCGGGCCAGTACTGTCCGAATTGCTCGACCCGGTTGCAGGAGAGCAGCTGCAAGTTGAAGTGTCCGCAGTGCGGATTTTATTTGAGCTGTTCGGATTTCTATTAGAACCGCCATCGGTCGTGCGTTCCATAAGTTCACCCGCCTGACAGCTCCGCGCAGTTCCGTCTACAATGGTGAGCGTTCCCGGAAATGATACGCAAGGAGAGGATCATGCAACGCAAGGCAAGTGCGGTATGGAAGGGCGGTCTCAAGGACGGCAAAGGCACGCTTTCGGCGCCCGGCGGCGTGCTCAACAACACCCAGTATTCATTCTCCACGCGATTTGAGAATGCGCCGGGAACCAATCCCGAGGAACTGATCGCCGCGGCTCACGCCGGCTGCTTTTCCATGGCTCTTTCGGCGCAGTTGGGCGGCGCCAATCTCACTCCCGAGAGTATTTCGACAACCGTGACGCTTTCCCTCGACAAGCTCGATTCCGGATGGACGATTACCGCCAGCCACATCGACGTGGTGGGAAAAGTTCCGGGTGCGGACGCGGCGACCTTCCAGAAGTATGCCGAGGCGGCCGAAAAGGGATGTCCGGTTTCGAAAGTGCTGAACGCGAAGATCACGATGAACGCCAAGCTCGAGAACTAACAGCTCGCTGAGAACCGTTCAGACGATAGACGCGGAGCGCCTCGACTTCGACGACCCGTACTTGCAACTCTCGGACAACGATCGTCTCGGATAACGATCAGTGAGCGAGGGGTTGCGTGTGCTTGAGTGAGCGTTTCGGCACAATCGCAGGCACGCGCTCGCGATGATGGCAGATCGGGCAAGCGTCGAGGTTTGCGGCGTAGTACAGATGGCAGTTCGCACAGGGCAATCCGTAGCCGGCGGACTGGTTTGCTGACAACACCGGCGTAGGTATCGGTTCTGCCTGGCGCGACATCGGGTTCGCCGGATTCGGTTGGGTTATCGGTTGAGCGACTGGGATCTGCTTCGGTTGAACTCCACTGCTGGCCATCGAGATGAATTTGCCCTGCCGGCCCTGAACTGCCTCTCTTCAGGCTCGACAATTTCAGTGTAAAGAATGGCGGAGCGATCTCCTACGCACCGGAGTACAACGCGAGGAGTGACCGGCCGGGCGCTGGTTGGAAGTTTTGTAACTACTGTGCTTTGGGTGATTCCTTCATGAGCTTGAGAAGCTCTTCGCGCCGCGCACGATAGAGTTTCTGCTCAGGATCGAGCCGGGCAGCGATTTCCAATTCCGACAAGGCTTCCTCGTAGCGATCCTGGCTGGTGAGGCAGGCCGCGAGCGCATAATGGTTGTCGGCCGAAGGATTGAGCCGGACCGCCTCGCGAAATTCTTTTTCGGCTTGCGGGACTTGCTGCTGCTGAAACAGCACGGTGCCGAGCAGGTGGTGAGCGACGTCGGAGTCCGGATTAAGGGAAACGGCGAGGCGCAATTCGTGCAAGGCCTCTTCCGGCTTGTTGTCGAGCAACAAAGCCTGGCCCAGCACGCGGTGCTCAGCTGCTCCCGAGGGATTCTCTTCTAACGCCAGTTGCAACTGGGTGACGGCCGCGTCGTAATTCTGTTGTGCCATGTAAGCACTGGCTAAGCAGCCGTGACCGTGAGTCCACTCCGGATGATCGCGATAAAGCTCCTGCATTTCCGTCATGGCGGCGTCATAATTGCCGGCGTCGCAATAAGTGTTGCCAAGATTGCTGCGAACCGAGGCCTCGTCGGGCGCAATTCGCTGCGCCTCCCGATATTCTGCAATGGCTTTGTCCAGATTGCCTTCCTCATGCAGAACCAGTCCAAGATTGGCATGCGCTTCCCAGAAAAGCGGACGCAACTGGATCGCCTGTTTATACGCTTTCATCGCGCCGGGCAAATTGCCATCCGCGTGGAGCGCGATTCCCATGTCGTAATACGTATCCGCATTGTCGCGATCGCGGGCCAGAGATTCGAGATAGGCGTGCACGGCCGCGGAGTACTGGCCATTCGAGTAGAGCCCCAGGCCGAGATACTGGTAGCCTTCGGCATTCTCGGGATCAAGGCTGAGGGCCGTGCGAGCCTCGTCAACGGCATATTCGCCGTCGTCAAAATGATAAAAAACGTACGACAGGGCGTTATGGTTCTCGGGCAAATCGGGCATCAGCTGAGTCGCCCGGGTCAGCTCGTCAAGCGCATCGTCCCACTGGCCCTCGCGGCGGAGGGTGATTCCCAATGCGAAATGCAGCGCAGAACTGGAGTCATTGGCGGCGAGCGCCTGGCGCAAATGAAGTTCGGCGTCGTGGAAGCGCTGCGCCCGGGTATCGGCCGTGGCCTGGACCAGGTCTTCGGGAATCGGAGTGCCAATCTGCGCCGACTGCGCATTGCCCGAGGCCAGAACGTGCATGAGCCCTTTGTCGACCCCGGCTGCCTGGAACTGGCGAAGTTCGGCCCGGGTGGGAAGCGTAGCCAGCCCCCGTTCTTTAACCAGTTGCGCCACTCGGCTGGAGGAGACTCCTCCAATCAGCCATGCCAGGATCTGCGTGCTGCTTACCGGTCCAGAATCGGAGGCGGCCGCAGCCGTCGCCAGAAGACAAATCAAG
>JASHQK010000066.1 GCA_030039195.1 Candidatus Sulfotelmatobacter sp. | reverse complement strand
GTCGGCCCAAATCCGATCAAACGAATGCCTGGCCAGATGTAAATCGTTCTGCTTATGCGATAACGGCCCGTAGGAATGAACAGAAGACCTTGGTTTGTTTTCTCTTGAACGCGATTGATGGCTTGCTGCAGGGCAGCGGAATCGTCTGCGATGCCGTCGCCCTTCACGGCAAACTCCGAAGACTCAAGATAGACTGCTCTTGCATCTTTCGGTCGAGATGTGTAGTAAGAGGATGCAAACACCGGCAGGGCAACGAGCGCTACGCCCAGGCTTATAAGTATGCCCACGCTGAAATGCGCGAGACTGAGTGGAAAGAGAATAGTTAACAGAGTTTTTGGGTGGGCAGGGTGCCGTTCCTCAACGCGCTCATAAGCCGCTGTCGTCGTCATTCCGGGTTTGGCTCCGATGCAGGTCGCGATAAAGTTCACGTAACTGTTCTTTCATCTTGTTATATTTCTGATACTCTTCGATCTGCTGTTTCGCTTCGTCAAATCGCCCGCTTTCCCGATAAATCGTGCTCAAGCGAAAATGAGCAACGGCGTTCGTCGGATCGACCTGGATGGCGTGTTGAAGGAGGGCTTCGGCTTTTTGCGGCTGACCAAGCGACATCATCACCTTAGCCAGTCCGATGTTCGCGTCTGGATCGTTTGGCTGCAACTGCACTGCTTTCGTGTAATCTTCCGATGCAGTTTTCAGGTCGTTTGCCCGCAGGGCCAGGTCGCCGAGCCGGCATTCCGACTGCTCGTCTAAGGGATTGGCTTGAATCGCCGCTTTATATTCAGCCTCCGCTTCCCGCTTGCTGTCCGGCGTGTCCACAACATTCAGCATCTCGGCAAGCTCGAAGTGTATTCCCGGAATTTGCGGATCGAGCTTGATCGCGGCACGATAATTCTCAATGGCCTCGCTCGTGCTGCCACGCTTGGCTAGTTCGTGAGCCAGGGCCTGGTGCATGCGCGCGGATTTCGGAGCAACAATCGACAAGCTGAGCAGGGACTCGTCCGCTAAGTCGGAATAAAGGCGATAAGCGGAATAAAGAATGTTAGGGTCAGTAGGGCTGGTCTTTTTGAGACTTGCAATGACCGCGGCAGCTTTGTCCAAATCGCCACTTCGAGAATAGATCTCGATCAACTCCATTCCCGTCTCGGTCCGAATTTTCTCTTCGGTGAGATTTGAAAACGCCTTGTCCAGATCGTGTTTCGCTCGATCGATATCACCGGTCCTCTTTTCGGCCATACCGAGAAGAGCCTCAGTCTTCCATAGCGTCGGTCGCAGTTTCACGGCGGTTCGAAGTTCCGGGACCGCTTCTGCATACGATCCTTGAAAAAACAGAATCGTCCCGAGGTTCCCATGAGCATCAACGTTCTTTGGATCGAGATCGACGATAGCTTTGAACTCCGTCGCCGCCAGGTCCGGCCGGTTTTCTTTCAAATACTCGGCTGCCTTTTGGCTGTGCAGCTGGATCTGCTGCCGCGGGTCAGGTTGCGATTGACCAAAGCAGACGGCCAGCGCAGTAAGAAGAAAGACCAATCCGTGCAGAGATACTTCGGCTATTTTCATGTACGAATTGTACGTCGCACGTGCGATGTATGGGCCGCGGTCGCAAAAAAAGAGGACGGCAAGATCCCGCCGTCCTCAGCCTGTTAGCAAATACTGATCAAAACGTCAGCCGCGCGCCCAGTTGGATGGTACGTGGCCCGTTCGAAAGGCTCGTAATCCTCGCGTTCGTAGCACTCACGTCATTGTTCGGCAGTGAGAAGCTCGGATGGTTCAGGGCGTTAACGGCGTCTGCGCGAAGTGTGAGCGAGGCTCGTTCCTTGTAATGGAAAGTCTTCGCCAGAGACAGGTTAATATCAGACAGTCTTGGCCCGAAGAGCGTGTTTCTGCTGCCGAGCCCGAACGACCCGTTGCCCTGCTCGGCTGGGGTCTCGAAGGCTGCATAGTTGAACCAGCAGTTCAGGGTGTGTGCCGCCGCGCCATTGTTGGGGCAGGTGCCTGACTTGGGGGATACACCTGGAAGGGGGTTGGCATACACATTGCCAGCTTGCGAATAGTCGTTAACACCATTGTCCAACACCGTGAAGGGAGTGCCGCTCTGGTAGATAAGTGTCCCCGCTATGCGCCATCCGCCAAGCACAGAGTCAACGAGGGCATTTTGGTTCATGTAGGGCTTGCCGCTGCCAAACGGCAGTTCGTACACCGCGGTCCCTTTGAGCGCATGCGGGATGTCGAAGTTCGAATTCGCGTAGTTAGAGGCGGGATTGTTTCCGAGTTGCCAAACCTGTTGCCCGGCGGTGCTGCCCCATCCGGCCGAGTCCTGGTCATCCAGGAAATGCGACCAGGCATAGTTGGCATCGAAGGTCAGCCCGTAGGAATACCGTTTCCGCACGTCGATTTGCAACGAATTGTAATTGGAGATGGCGTTGAAGTTTGAGCCAGAAAGGCTTCCAAACGCCGGATATGGACGCGCGCATGTGCTTGGGCTTGCAGCGATTGATGCAGGGGTTGCCCCGTTACAGGCCGATATATCGGCCGAGTTCAGCAGGGCCGTGTTGGTGATTTGGTTCAGGTCGGTGAGGTATTGCAGATTCATCGCGTGACTGCCGACGTAGGCAACTGACCCCGCAAAGTCCTTCAGGAATTGGTGCTCGACGGTGAGATTCCATTGCCAGATCTCTCCCGGCTTGATGTTATAGGGTTCGTACGGTGGATTATAGACGGGATTGGCGATGTAGGTCGCCGGGTTCTTCGAACCCTGAATGTAAGGCATGGCGTTCGCCATCATCGCAGCGCTCGAGCTTAAATAGAGCGGGGTAGTGTTCGTGGTGCCGGCAATCCAGCCCGTGTCTCCGGCGGCGCTGTCAGGGTCGCTGTTGCTGCCCTGAAAGGTAGCGCCAAAGCCCATTTGCGCACCGCCCTCACCACCATAGAGATCCATGCTGTAGTTATAGGCGAAAAGCCCTGCACCGCCTCGGATGACGGTGTCGTTCCTGAGCGACCAGGCAAAGCCCGCCCGCGGGAGGAAGATGTTCCAAACCGGCTTCTGCAAGGTGGTTCGGTTATCCTGAGGGGCAAACCATAGCGAACCCGGGGTTCCCGCGAAGGGGCCGACGGCATTGATGAGATTCTGGTCGAAATCGCCAACTCTGTTTTGTACCTCGCTCATGCCCGTGTTCCCCGTCCAGCGCAAGCCGAGGTTGATGGTGAGATTGGGCTTGACTTTAAAGTCGTCTTGAACGAAGGCCTGCGGACTCTTCAGCCGCATGCCGGTCAGGCCCTGATTATTCGCTTCCCAACCCTGGATGTTGCCGAGCAGGAAATCGGCGAAGCCCGAGCCCGTAGCTCCGGTATTCAACGTACAGTTTGCCGGCGCTGTTGTCGTTGCTGGCGTGCAGATAGTGCCTGCGGTGTATTGTCCGGTAAAATTGTAGTTGCCGGCGCTGTTGGAGCCCCACGCCGTGGTGTTGCCCTCGGCCATCAGCACCTCAAGCCCGAAATGCAGAACATGTTTGCCCTTGACCAGCGTCACCATATCGGAGGGGTCAAAC
>JASHQK010000065.1 GCA_030039195.1 Candidatus Sulfotelmatobacter sp. | reverse complement strand
CGGGGTTGCCTTCGTGTAACTCGTGCCCTTAGTGGTTCATTAGGTTTCGATCCGTTTCTCAACCAACTGACAAAATCCTGAACGCGAAAACAAAGCGAGTGGTCTCACTCCGTGCCTCTGTGCCTCCGTGGTGAAAACGATCAAGCCTGAAGGTTCTACCCAGAAAGTGCCAGCACCCGCTCCAGTGCAAAGTGTTGAAGCATCTCCCGTTGAATCAGTTACGAAGATCCTGTGCCCCTTTTCCACAGTAATTTCCACGAACATGTTGAAAACTCTTATTACAAATATCGGAACGCGTGGGATCAGGAGCGTGCGACAAAGAAAAAGCCGCCACCAGGGCGGCTTTCGTGACTTGCTCGCTCAGAACTATCCCGCGACTTCTTCCAGCAACTTCTGATCGATGTCGAAGTTGGCGTGCACGTTCTGCACGTCGTCGTGTTCTTCCAGCGCTTCCATCAGTCGGATCATGGTATTCGCCGCCTGGCCTTCGAGCTTGACGTAGTTCTGTGGAATCCACGACACGCTTGACGATAGCGGTTCGATGCCGGCCTTCTTCACGGCTTCGAGCATGCCTTCGTAGGCCGAAGGGGCAGTCAGAATTTCCCAATTCTCGCCATCATCCATCGGTTCGTCCTCGCCGCCCGCTTCGATGATGATGTTCATCAGATCGTCAACCGTTGCCGACGACTTGGGGATGACGATGTCACCCTTCTTGTGGAACAAATACGCGACCGCGCCCGCTGAGGCCATGTTGCCGCCATTCTTGGTGAAGACGTGGCGGATTTCGCTGACCGTACGATTGCGATTGTCGGTGTTGATGTCGAGCAGAATGGCGACGCCGCCGGGGCC
Organism: Candidatus Sulfotelmatobacter sp.; assembly: GCA_030039195.1. Taxonomy (GTDB): domain Bacteria; phylum Acidobacteriota; class Terriglobia; order Terriglobales; family Acidobacteriaceae; genus Sulfotelmatobacter. The sequence goes on along the minus strand of JASHQK010000065.1, from coordinate 28,824 downwards.
GTAGCCTTCGAGCGTGAATTCTTCGTAAGTTGCGCCGGGCAATTCGCCTGTTCCGCGCTGAATGGCGCGTTTGATGTTATCCGCAGGCATGTTTTCGGCTTTGGCCGCGACGATGGCCGTACGCAGGCGGGGATTGGAATCAGGATCGCCGCCGTTCTTGGCAGCGATCGAGATTTCTTTGATGAGGCGCGTGAAGATTTTGCCGCGCTTGGCGTCGAGCGCGCCCTTCTTGTGCTTGATTGTGGCCCACTTTGAATGGCCGGACATAGTTCGACCTCGTATCTATAAGTCTACTTTAAAGAGCTTGGATGGAACAGGATTCGCCTTTAGAGGAGATCAAGATTACCTCGAAATGACAGCCTCGGTGTCGGTGCAGGCGAAAGCAAAGTATAGCACGCTGGCGAGGGAAAGCGCGTACGCAGACAGTAGTCTCCCGAATTCGGTAAACCACTAAGGACGCGAAGGTACCATGAGGCCCCAAAGACGCTGGTTTCCTTCGTGCAACTTCGTGGCCTTTGTGGTTAATAAGGGCGCTGCTTACGCAGACGACTTGATCTTGTATTCCGGCGGAATCTGAAACACCGATGGATGCGGCTCATCTGTCGATGTCGGCTTGCAATAGGTCGTTTGCTCTCCGGCGGCAGTAGTTACTTTCGTGAGCACGGGAGCCCTTAGCTTAACGCTGGTCCAGACCTCTGTGATGTTCGGTTTCTGCGGCAGCGTTGGCATCTTGGGAATTCCAGGAGCACCTGGCACTCCGGGAACTGATGACGCGGCGCCAGCGGCGCCAGCGGCGCTCGGGGCTTTAGGGGCGCTCGGCATGCTCGGTTTCGGTGGCGGAGTTATGGCAGGCAAAGTGTAGCGTTTGCCTTCGACTTCGTGGCCTTCAATCATTGATTTGCCGAGATCTTCTACCTGCATCGCTGGCGGCTTCGTGATGTTTGCCGACGGAGCTTGTGGCATGGCTGCCGATGCCGCTCCTGCCGATGCGCTGGGCATGGGAAAGATGCTCGCTTCTTTCTTGAGATGATCGAGCAGAATCGTGCGCTGCGAGCCGGGATCGGAGATGATGCTGGTGTTGGGCGTGTCGAAGCGCATCTTGCCATCGCTCGATCGCCACATGCGGGATGCGGATTGGGATGGCGGCCCACCTCCGGCTGGTTGGGTCTTCGTGGCGCAATCGGAGCAGAACGGCGGCGTCGGAGTCTGCGGAATCTGGACCACAGCGGGCGCAAGTGTAGCACGCAACCGGCGCCGACTCTACCGGCTCTACAAAGTGGCACTGCGCTCACGCGCGATGGGGCAGACGAATGCGTCCGCCCTTACACGAACATGCAGCCCCGGAACCATTCGTCCGGGGTTGCGCGCAAAGCCGGCTATGGAAACCGCATCGAAGCCGATTATCTCGCGGCGAGGGTTCCGACCATTGAATAGAAGATCTTCACGCCGTCGGTGCAGCCCAATTCGGGTTCTGCGGACCGCTCCGGATGAGGCATCATGCCCAAGACATTACCGCCCGGGCTACAGATGCCAGCGATATTGTCGAGCGATCCGTTGGGATTCGCAGCGGGTATGATTTCTCCCGACGGAGAGCAATAGCGGAAAACGATGCGATTGTCGCGGCGGAGTTCGTCTAAAGTCACAGCATCGCAGTAGTAATTCCCTTCCATGTGACCGATCGGGATGGTCAGCACTTCGCCCTGAGAACACGTGTTGGTGAAGGGCGTATCGGCATTCTCTACGCGAACCTGCACCGGCTTGCAAACGTATTTCAGTCCCACATTGCGCATCAACGCTCCGGGCAGAAGTCCCGACTCGCAGAGGATTTGAAAGCCGTTGCAGATGCCGATCACGAATCCGCCGCCGGCGGCAAATTTGCGGACCGATTCCATGACCGGCGAGAACTTGGCGATCGCGCCCGTGCGGAGATAGTCGCCGTAAGCGAAGCCTCCGGGAACGATGATGGCGTCGCAATTTTCGAGATCATGCGACTCGTGCCAGAGAAACGTGACCGGCTGCCTGGCCACGTGTTGGATGGTCCAGAACGCGTCGTGATCGCAGTTGGAACCGGGAAAAATGATGACGCCGAATTTCATCGGTTACGCTCGATTGTCGAGATTCGAGTTCAGTCTAGCACGCGAGAGAAATGCGCTGGATAGCCGAGCGGGTTCCCACCCCTTCGACTCGCTTCGCCCCCTCAGGGCAGGCTCTGTCGCGAGAGGCACGACAAAGGGTTCTCCCCTCAATGACCTAAATTCCACCCTGCGAAAAACCGCGTAGAGTCGGCATCCACGCGGACCCGGAGATGTTCTTGACAGGTGGGGATAGGGGAGATATTCTCCGGCTGCCAGTACTAGCTCGGGGCTTCTCGCCGCTGCCGTGCCCTCCAAACTCCCTTCCGGGCCCACGACTCCAGCGATGAAAATGCAGAGGTGAACGCGCCATGTTAAATCTTCGTCTATTACTCCGCCGCTTCCTCTTCTCCCTCACATTGCTGACCACGATCGCAAGCTTTCCGACTTTGGCCCCGGCTTCGGTTGGTTTTCAGCCCGTCTCCCCGGACGAACTGAAGATGACGAGCGAGCCCAAGGCTCCAGGAGCCATGGCGGTCATTCTTTTTCGGGAAGTAGACCGTGACGATACGGCCCGCACCTCCCATGAGGATGTCTATTTTCGCGTCAAGATTCTGACCGAGGAAGGACGGAAGTATGCCGACATTGAGGTTCCGTTCGATCCCGGGCAAACGAATGTAATCAACATCCACGCCCGCACCATCGAACCGGATGGATCGGCGGTGAATTTCGGCGGTCAGGTTTTCGAGAAACAGATCGTGAAGGCGCGCGGCCTGAAGTACATGGCAAAAACCTTCACCCTGCCGAATGTGCAGGTGGGCAGCATTCTTGAGTATTACTACACGATTGACATGAACGACCAGTGGATTGGGTACAGTTCCCACTGGATCATCAGCCATGAACTGTTCACCAAAGACGCGAAGTTCTCGCTGAAGCCTTATGCCGGAGACAATCCGCCGCTGAGCCTGCGCTGGACATGGAACCAGTTGCCGCCGGGCACGACCCCGCCCGCCCAAGGCGGAAACCATTTCGTCACTCTGGAAGTGCATGATGTGCCCGCATTTCAGACGGAAGACTACATGCCTCCGGAAAACGAGCTGAAATCGCGGGTGGATTTCATCTACAGCGAAGATGCTTTTGAGAAAGATTGGCAGGTTTACTGGAAGAAGCGCGGCAAGAAACTGAATGGCCAATTGGAGGGATTCGTCGGCAAGAAAGGTGCGATGGAGCAGGCGGTAGGACAAATTGTGGCTCCGGGCGACACGCCGGAAGTGAAGCTGAGGAAAATCTACGACCGGGTGCAGCAGATACGGAACACGTCGTACGAAGCAGAAAAAACCGCGCAGGAGGAGAAACGCGAAAAGGAAAAGCCTCCGAGCAATGTCGAAGATCTCTGGAAGAAGCAGTACGGCAGTGGAGTAGAACTCACATGGCTCTTTCTGGCGTTGGCGCGCGCTGCCGGATTTGATGCGTCCGGGGTGTGGGTGGCGGATCGCTACAACTACTTTTTCAGTCCTCAAACCATGGACAGCCAACGTCTGGATGCCAATGTTGTCCTCGTAAAGCTCAACGGCCAAGATGTGTATTTCGATCCGGGAGCGGCCTTTGTTCCATTTGGGATGCTGCCGTGGAGCGAAACGGGAGTGGGCGGCCTGAAGCTCGACAAGGATGGCGGTTCGTGGGTGCAGACTACCTTGCCGCCCAGTGCCGATTCGGCGATCCATCGCAAAGCAGAGTTGAAGTTCACGGAAAACGGCGACCTAGAAGGCAAGCTGACGGTTACCTACACGGGACTGGAGAGCTCGACACGGAGGGTTGAAGAGCGGCTGGCCGATGATACTGCGCGCAAGAAATATCTGGAAGATGAGGTGAAGGGCTGGATTCCGGCAGCGTGCGATGTTGATCTGACGAACAAGCCGGATTGGAAGAGTTCGACTCCTCTGGTGGCGGAATTCAATATCAAGATTCCAGGATGGATTGCGGCTGCCGGAAAGCGCGCGCTGTTTACCGTCGGACTGTTCAGCGCGCCGGAGAAACATCTTTTTGATCACTCCGAAAGGGTGTACCCCGTGTACTTTTCCTTTCCCTTTCAGCGCGACGACGATGTGACGGTGGATCTGCCCCTGGGCTGGCAGATTTCAAGTGTTCCCTCGCCGCAAGACAATCTGGGGCATGTGGTTGGCTACACCATGCACGCGGAAAACGATAAGGGGACACTACATGTGAAGCGCCTTCTGAATATGGATATTCTGTTGCTCGAGCAGAAATACTATGCATCATTGCGTAGCTTCTTTCAGATGGTGAGGACATCGGATGAGAAACAAGTCATTCTGCAACCGATCGCGACCAGCGCGAGCAAGTGACCCGCGGCTGGCCGGCCTGTGGTTGTGGGCTCTGGTATTGCTGTTCGCCGGACCGCGACTAGCCCGAGCCGGCGACGCCCCGCAGTGGATGCATGCGGCGGCATCGGCTCCGCTGCCCGCGCACGACGAGAAGACTGATGCGGTCTTGCTCTATGAAGAGCGCGACGTGACGGTGCAGTCGGCCGATAAAGTGAAGATTCAGGTGCGGGAGGTATACAAGATCCTTCGACCTGGCGGGCGGGATTATGGCGAGGCAGTCGTTCCGTTTTCGACGGGTGAAAGGGTCAATAAGCTGCATGGATGGTGCATCCCGGCGCAGGGTAAAGATTATGAAGTGAAGGACAAAGATGTGATTGAAGCAGGAATGCCTAAGATTGAAGGCGCCGAGCTGGTCACGGATTCGAGAGTAAAGATACTGACGATTCCTGCCCCAGATCCGGGAAACGTGATCGGCTACGAATACGAAGAAGAAGAACAGCCGATGGTGTTGCAGGATTTTTGGGGCTTTCAACGGAAGATTCCGGTGCGCGAAACGCATTATTCGTTACAACTCCCCAGTGGCTGGGCATACAAGGCGTATTGGCTCAACCATCCAGAACAGAAGCCCACCGAATCGGGTGGGCAACTGCAGTGGAGTTTGAGCGACATTGACGCCATCCGACGCGAACCCGACATGCCTCCTCCCGATGGAGTGGCAGGGCAGATGGTCATTTCGTATTTTCCGCAGAGTGGATCGTCAGGGAAAGTTTTCACCAACTGGCAGGAAATGGGGACCTGGTACCGAGGCTTGATTGAAAGCCGTCGCGACGCGTCGCCGGAGATCAAACAGCAGGTATCCATATTGACGGCATCGGCTCCAACCACGCTGCAGAAGATGCAGGCGCTGGCACAGTTCGTGCAACACAACATCCGCTATGTCGCCATCGAGTTGGGCATTGGCGGCTACCAGCCCCATCCGGCAGCAGAGATCTTCTCCAAGCGTTACGGGGATTGCAAGGATAAGGTCACTCTGATGAGTTCGATGCTCAGCCAGATTGGCGTCGATTCGTATTATGTCGTCATCAATGATGAACGCGGCTCGGTGACTTCCCAAACGCCCGCGAACGCGTTCGGCTTCAATCATATGGTGCTCGCAGTGAAGCTGCCGGCTGGGATGAGTGATCCGTCTTTGATTGCGACTGTACAGCACCCGCGCCTGGGAACTCTTCTTTACTTTGATCCTACGAGCGAACTGACTCCCTTCGGACAGATCCCTGGCTATCTGCAGGCGAATTATGGATTGCTGGTCGCGCCGGAGGGCGGAGAGTTGGTCGAATTGCCGCAGGAGCCTCCGGCGATGAACAGCATCATGCGGACAGGAAAGTTCACGCTGGATGTTGACGGTTTGTTAAAGGGCGAAGTCAGCGAGATGCGCTTGGGGGATCGAGCACGGGAAGAGCGCATGCGGCTGCACAGCGTCACAAAAAATGCGGAGCGCATCAAGCCGATTGAGGATCTTTTGTCGGGTTCGTTGTCGCAGTATCAGATCACGCGGGCGAGCCTGCTCAACCTCGACCAGACCGACCAGCCATTTGGATTCCAATATGCGTTCAGCGCTCCTAATTATGCAAAAGACGCGGGCGGTTTGCTTCTGGTGCGTCCGCGGGTCGTGGGCGTGAAGGCGCTCGGTCTTCTGGAGACGAAGGAACCACGCAAGTTTCCCATCGAGTTCGATGCGCCGCTACACGACAGCGACAGTTTCGAAATCACAATTCCGGCGGGCTTTGTGGTCGACGATGTGCCTCCGGCGGTCGACGTCGATGATGGTTTCGCCAGCTATCATGCGAAGACGGAAGTACAAGGCAACTTGATTCATTACAGCCGCACGTTCGAGGTGAAAGAACTCAGCGTGCCGGTGGCGCGGGCGGAAGACCTGAAAAGGTTCTATCGCATCATTGGTACCGATGAGCGCAACACGGTCGTGCTAAAGCGGCAAGGGAGTTAGGTTGAGCCCCTTGTGAAATCATGCCGTCCGCCTCGGCGGACTCGGTTGGGTTTCGCTTTCGCGGTCCCGGCACTTCCGTGCCGGGCTTTTCCATAGCGTCGCTGCGCGGCTGACGTATGCTTCATCGACGAAGGGCAGTGTGGAACCAGTCGCATTACGGACTCGCACGGAACTGGGGAGTAGTTCTGCGGCACGAGTAAACTCGTGCCCTTCCCTCGTTATTGCGGAGATGCACTGAGAGGAATCTGTTGATCCGATGAGGGCGCGGGCGTGGGGCTGACGACTTGAGCGTCGGCGGCTGGAGTCTTCTCCTGATTTTGCGGCGGATAGCCTTTCGCTTCCACGATGGCCCAGTACCACTCCTGTCCCGGCGCGAGGTCAAGATTGAGCGGAGCGCTGAATGTGGTCGCGGTCAGAGGCGGCGCTGCGGCTCGCATGCGGTAAATAACGGTTCGATCTGCCTTCTTTTCCGGACGAACAGCGTTCAAGTCCGAATCAAATTGAGGAATCTGAGCTGCCGGTGCGGGCAGGTTTGGCGCGGACGCGAGTGTGTCTGGCGAAGTTGACTCGGCGGGCGCGGCCTTTTTCACCGCGGTAAACGCAACATCGATTTCACTGAGGTGCCAGTCGGTGCCATTGAACAGCGATACGGCGAGGGCATCTCCTTCAATCGTGGCTGGCCCGGTCAGCTTGAACATTTCCGAGGGCGGCAAATCCATCTGCGCGTACTGCTGAGAGAGCAAGGCTTTTGTGGCGGCAGTGAACGACAGGCTACAGGTTACGTCGGGAGCGGAAACCTGGAAGTTTTTCTGGTCCCGGCCCATCAGGAATGTCAGCAGCGAAGTCGCAGGGTGCTGATTGTTCGCCTGGGCGATGACCTGGGAGAGATTGTCGTCGTCGATGACGTTCTCGGGCGGAAGATTCTGCTTGCGCAGGTTGCGCGCGACATCCCCCAGGGGAGTCTCGCTCGGATCGTCGGATGGAGTTGCATCCTGCGCGATCGATCGTGCCGGGAGCAGCGCTGCGAGCGTCAGCAGGAGCGCGAGCGAAAAGCGCAATTGAGCGATTCGGAACACCAGAACCTCAACCGGGAAAGATCGTCCGCGAAACGGATTGCAATAGTGCGCGCCTGCGAAACGGTTCGGTTCGAGGCGGACTCACTAAGGCGATTGTAGTTACGGCGGGCAGAGAGGCAGAAGTGACGGGAGTAACCGGGAACGGCAAGAATGATGCGGAACGGTCCGGGCGTGAGGACTGCTGGGCGCGCGCTGACGAAATGGAGGCGCAACGGGGCGCGCGCCCAAGCCTTTAATGGCCAGATCTTCGATAGCCAGATCTATAAAAGCCCTTTGGCCCGAAACCGCGTGACTGGATCCACGACCGGCACCGCTTCCCGCTTAAAGATCCAGCGGGCCACCGCGAAGCCAATAGCCGCATAACAGACATACATCAGTCGCATATGCACCTCCCACAATTCGGATCGGCCTTTCGGATCCAGGGGAGGAAACCTCATGAGACTCTATCGGCACAATAGCAACGGGGTTGAGGGGCAACAACGGCACAACAGTGCCATGTAACTGGCACGGAAGTAATAGAAAGTAATCGACGCAGTATAGAAAGTAATCGACGCAGTTATGGGGCTGCTTGGCGTAGATCGGGTGAATTAAGCTTTGATCAGCAGTTTCTTCGCCGCTTGCAATTCCTTAAGTTTCGCTTCGTCGACTTTGGGATAGCTCAGGTTGAGAGATTCCAAAGTTTGCACGACCACTTCCGCTACGACCAGCCGCGTAAACCATTTATTATCGGCGGGCACAACGTACCAGGGTGCGTGTTTGCTCGAGGTATTGCGGATCATGTCTTCGTAAGCTTTTTGGTAGTCGTCCCAATATTGACGTTCGTGAATGTCGGCCGCGGAAAACTTCCAGTTCTTTTCCGGTTCGTCCAATCGCGCGAGAAAACGCCTCTTTTGCTCCTTTTTGGAAAGATGCAGGAAGAATTTTCGAATCACCGTCCCGTTTCTTGCCATGTGGTGCTCGAAGGCGTGGATATCTTCGAAGCGCTCCTGCCAGAGCTTCTTGCCGCATAGCGAGGAGGGCACCCTCTCGTTTTCAAAAAACTCGGGATGAACCCGTACGACCAGCACTTCTTCGTAATAAGAACGATTGAAGATGCCGATGTGGCCACGCTCGGGCAGATCGCACGTCGTGCGCCACAGAAAATCATGCTGCAATTCCTTTTCTGACGGCGCCTTGAACGAATACACCTGGCATCCCTGGGGATTGACGCCGCTCATCACATGCTTGATGGCGCCATCTTTGCCGGCTGCGTCCATGGCCTGAAAGATGAGCAGCACAGCCCAGCGATCCTGCGCGTAGAGCTTGTCTTGCAGCTCCGCCAGGCGAACGATGCCCTGTTGCAAGGCTTCCTGGGCATGCTCTTTAGAGCGCCAATGTGCAGTATGTGCGGGATCATAATCTTTGAGCTTGAAATTTTTTCCGTGATCGATGCGATAGGCTTCGGCAAGTTTTTCAGGTTTCATCGGACATTCTTCCGTTTGGGCGCGGGAATTTCTGCGCTTTGAAATCATAGCGCAGGAGGACAAACAGCCGTCGTGCCCACCTTTCGAAATGCGCGAAGAGTGGGGCGGCCGTTTCCGTGCTACTCCCAGCCGGAATTCAAAGCAGGGCGGGCTTCCCTGCCGCTGAGCTTCGCTCCGCCGGACAGCCGAGGGCGGCTGTCCCTACATGGTCGGGAATCACGCGACGACAATATGTGCGACTGGCAGGTTTTCCTGCTGCCAGGCATCGAAGCCGCCGATCACATTGACGATCATCCTGAAGCCGGCGCGCTCGAGGAAACTGCAGGCAATCATGCTGCGGTATCCGCCCTTGCAGTGAACTGCAATTGCGGCGTTGTGGTCGATTTCGGGCGGCGAGACCCTGAAATTATCGAGCGGCCACCAGACGGCATTCTCAACGTGACCTGCTTCCCATTCGGCGGCGCGGCGCACGTCGAGCACCTGCAAGCCGTTCGACTGCAGTTGCGACTGCAGTTCTCGAACGGTCATCTGAGAGATTGTCGATATCACGAAGCCCGCGTCTTTCCAGGCCGACAACCCGCCGGCGAGATATCCATCAAGCGCTTCAATACCGACCCGGGCCAAACGGATTCGAGCCTCTTGGAGTTGGTCTTCCGAGGCCGCAATCAATACAGGATGCGAGTCCAGGCCGAGCAACGCCGCCGCCCAGGAGGCAAACTGGCCCGAGAGCCCAATGTTCACCGAACCGGGCACGTGGCCGGAGGCAAAATCGTCGGCGGGGCGAACGTCGAGAGCGATTTCGCCCTGATCCAGCATGGACTTTAATTCCGCAGGCGAAATCGGCCGCAAAGCCTCGAGCTCGGAAAGTGCCGAGGCGCCGGCACGATTCAACTCGGCATCTTTCGCGAAGTAAGCCGGGCGGGCAGGAAGATTGCTGGTCAGGGCCGCGACGAACTCCTGCTTGCTCGGAAACTGCAGCGCGTAGTTGGTCAGCCGTTCTGTGCCGATCGTCGACGATCGCTCGGCGCGCATGTTCTTTCCGCACAGCGAACCGGCGCCGTGGGCTGGATAGACGAGGACGTGATCGGGGAGCGCAAGCAGCTTCTGATGCAGACTGTCGTAGAGCATGCCCGCCAGTTCCGCAGGCGTGTGCCGCGGCGAGAGATCGGGACGGCCGACATCGCCAATGAACAGCGTATCGCCGGTTAGCACGGCCCAGGGCGCGGCAGGTTTTTCTTCATCGGTGATCACCAGGCAGATACTTTCGAGGGTATGCCCCGGGGTTTCCAGCACGCGAATGGACGCCTTTCCAAATTTCAGTTGGAAACCATCGCGCACTGGGATGTGAGGAAACTTCGCTGCTGCCTGGGCTCCCATGTAGATCTGCGCGCCGGTGCGAGCCGCCAATTCCTTGTGTCCGGAGACGAAGTCGGCGTGGAGATGGGTTTCAAAGACGTGACGAATGGTGAACCTGTGCTCATCGGCGGCCTTCAGATACAAATCTACGTCACGCTGCGGATCGACCACGACGGCCTCGCCTTCGGAAGCCAGCAGATAGGAGGCATGCGCGAGGCATCCCAGATAGAACTGTTCGAAATACATAGCCGTACCCCAGAACCAGTAGGATGCTAGAACAGATTCGGCGCGATTGCCAATGGCGGGAAGGTGGGTGACTTGAGCTGCCCCCAGCGGCTAAAGCTGCCTCCCAGTGTACGCTTTGACGCGGCCCTGAAGGGCCGCTCTTCCACGGTCCGGACGCCCTCTCTCGGCGCTAGGACGGAAGCGGAGTAACGAATTCCAGCCCGAAGCAGAAGCCGTTGCGCGAACGGACAATCGCGGCGATGCGCGAATGGATGGGCACGTCGAACTCGATTTCCAGCATGTCGCCGGGATTAAGCAGGATGCCGGCATACACTTCCATGCCGCCCTGGCTTAATTCAGTGCCGCGGCCGTCCACAGTGGTGCTCGAAAATCCCCTGGAAGTAACGACCTTTACCGGCATGTCCACGGGAAGCCGCGTCCAACGGCGTGTTTTGGGGAGGATCGACATGGTCCCCTCATGATCGCCGTCGGGCGTGGTCACTTCAAATTACCAAGGGGAAAGTTGTGCATTGGCGGCGGTACAACGGAGGCAGGGCTAGAAGGGCCGTCCCGTTCTACGCGATTGCTTGCATCGCAGTTACGAGCATTTCTCACCTAAAGTACAGATCGTGCAGGATGGCCGAGTCATTCCTCGACAGATATCTTGCAGAGGATGAAAGCTCTTCCAACACTCCCTCCAGCCAAGCAGGAACCGAACCTATGGGGCGGTTCCTGCTTCTCGCCTTCTAAACGCACGCAGGAGGAAGGCCTGGAGTGAACGTTACGAGCAACAAGGAGGCACGATGTTGTATTGGGCTCTGCTATTCCTGATTGTGGCGATCATCGCGGCGGTATTCGGTTTCGGCGGAATCGCGCTGGCGGCAGCGGGGATCGCAAAAATCCTGTTCTTTATTTTCCTGGTGCTGTTCATCATCACGCTGATTTCGCACCTCGGCCGCAGGGGAAGCAGTATTTAGTCGTTTGGACCATGTGAAACTTAGGCAGCTTGCTCGTCGAGGGGCACGCAAACCAGGTGAATGCTATCGCGATGGCGTCGTATGGCGCGGGTGACGGCGATCAGCGCTTGCGATTGGCAGCGCGGACAGCGGATGGCCGAATTGCCGACAGCCTCGCACTCGCTTCGCCTGCCGTTCCTTTCGGCAATCGGGGTAGTTTTGGAATCCGCGCAAAGTCCCTGAAATCCGGCCGTTTAACGGTCTTACGAACATTCTACGAACTCTTTATTCAATCCTTACGGGGCAGATCGTCCAATAAGCATGTGCGAGGGGCGGCGAAGCCTCTCGAAAGGGGTGAGTGGAATATGTGGTCGATTCAGGATGTCTCGGCAGAAGAACTGGCAAAACTTTTTCATCATTACCGCGGAGCTTTGGCGCACGACTTTGATTGCCAGAGCGAGGAGCAGTCGAGTTCTTCGTGGGATCGCACTCCGCAGAGTGAACGGAAGCTGATGGTGGCGGCCGCTCGGCTGACCTTGCTGGAACTGGCCGCGGCGCAGGCCCAGGAGCAAGCGAGTCGTCCATATTTCGCGAAGCCCGGCGAAGCAGACTGGGGCTGCTAGGTTCGCCGCAGGTGTGAATTCGTTTCATGGAGGTTCTTGTCCGGCCAATCATCTCAAGTTTTTGGCACAGGCCTTCTCCGACTCGGCGCATAACGGCGGAGGTACCTACTACCTCCCAACCGGGTGACTCTAAGACCGGCGCCTAAATCCCGAAAACAGGCTACATACGATCAGAGCGAAACTAGACTCTGGTTTTCCTGATTGGCAAGAAATCCACAGTTCGGGCGTTTATATGCCTTGACACGTATATGCCACATGGAGTATATAAGAACCGTGGAAACCGTATTCGACATCATCGCCGAGCCGAACCGCCGAGCGATCCTGAGCCTGCTGGCCTCGTCCGAACAGTCAGTGGGGGAAATCGAGCGTCAGCTTCGTATGGCGCAGCCGACCGTTTCCAAGCATCTGAGAGTGCTGCGCGAGGCCGGTTTCGTGGAATCTACCGTGGATGCACAGCGCCGCCTCTACCGGCTGAATCCTGAGCCGCTTCGGGAAGTCGATACCTGGCTGGCTCAGTTCCGCCGCTTCTGGTCTGCTCACGTCGATGCTCTCGAACGCTACCTCGATCGCATGAATCCAGACCGCACGAATCCGCCCAAACCAACGGAAACGAAGCCACCGAGAAAAACAACGCGGCTCAAGCCGCGAACCAACAAAGGAGAAACGAAATGAAAATCAAAGTGACCAGCGTATATGTCGACGACCAGGAGAAGGCCCTGCGTTTCTATACCGACGTACTCGGTTTTACCAAGAAAACCGATTTCAGCAATGGGCCATATCGCTGGCTGACCGTTGCCTCGCCCGAGCAGCCGGACGGCGTCGAGCTGCAGCTCGCGCTGAACGACAATCCTGCGGCCAAAGCTTATCAGCAGGCGAGGTTTCAGCTGGGCCAGCCCGCGATGATGTTCTTCACCGACGACGTCAAGGCCGACTACGAGCGGATCAAGGCCCGCAGCGCCGAGTTCACCATGCCGCCCACCAGCGTGCCCGGCTCAACCATTGCCAAGCTCAACGACCGCTGCGGCAATCTTATTCAACTGACCCAGCTGGCACGCTGGTAGGGCCGTGGCCGTTCAGAAGCCTGTTCTAAGGAGAAGGAGCATGAGAGATCACACACAGTACACAAGGGGTGCAGCCAGTGCCGCGCATGTCTGCGGGCTCTGGTCCGCGCATGTCGATGCTCTCGAACGTCACCTTTCGGCCAAAACGTGGGCGCTAAGGGCCGTCGCTGTGGTGCTGGCCACGTACCCGATTGCACGGATTGTGATTCCCGCCGTACTCCACGCCGTTGTACCCGACGTGGTTCGGACCGTGCTCAACTTGATCTGAGTTCGACTGGGGGTAAGACATAGGAGAAGAACATGACTGATCTCGCGCAGTACACACCAGGTCCGGCCAATGCGGCGCACGTACAAAAAGACCGGCTGCAAAACGGCGAAGAGAAGTGGACGCTCGTTGTCGCCAAGCAATTGCGCCACTCGCCGGAAAAAGTCTGGGCGGCATTGACCGATCCGGCGCATCTGCGCGAGTGGGCTCCCTTCGATGCCGATGGCAACCTGGGCGCGGTGGGAGTCACGGTGAAGCTCACCACCGTGGGAGCGCCTGCGCCGCGCATTACCGAAACCACCGTCAAGCGAGCCGATCCTCCTCACGCGCTGGAGTACACCTGGGGTGATTTCGATATGCGCTGGGAACTCGAAGCTACTGGGAACGGGACGCACCTGACGCTGTGGATCAACATCAGTCAGCGTTTCATTTCCTGGGGCGCGGCGGGGTGGCACATCTGTTTCGATGTTCTGGATCGGCATCTCTCCGGTCAGCCCATCGGGCGCATCGCCGGTCCCGAGTCCATGAAGTTCGCCGGTTGGCAGCGATTGCGGGACGAGTACGCCAAGCAGTTCGCCGCTGCGACCACCAAGGGGTAGCGCGAGACTGTTCAGGAAAAGGAGCGTGCCATTCTGTGGTTTGTCGTTCTGAGCCGCGCTTTCCGCGGTGAAGGATCGCCGCGCATGAATGCGGGGCCTGATACGAATGCAGTACCATCAGCGGACTGCTGGATATAAGCTCACTTGATTGGAGAGTGTGAATCCATGAACAGACCCAATCCCAAAGTTGATGGTGTTTTACGCAGAGAAACCAAGTGGCGGGAAGAATTTGAGACATTGAGAGAAATTGCTCTCGACTGCGGTTTAGACGAAGGATTGAAGTGGTATCAGCCTTGTTACATGCTGCAGAGGAAAAACGTAGTTTTGATCCACGGGTTCAAAGAATACTGTGCGCTTATGTTTTTCAAGGGCGCGTTATTGAAGGATCCCAGTCGCATTCTCGTCACCCCTGGTCAGCATCAGGCGGCGCGCCAGATTCGGTTCACCAGTGTTCGGGAAATCGTCAAGATGAAGCCTATGGTGAGAAGCTACATTGAGGAAGCCATCGAAGTGGAAAAAACCGGTTTGAAAGTGAAGTTGAAAAAGACGGCAGACTTCAAAATTCCTGAGGAATTCCAAAAGAAATTAGACGAGCTCCCTGCTTTGAAAACCGCCTTCTATGCTCTGACACCCGGGCGCCAGAGAGGATATCTTTTCCATTTCTCTCAACCCAAGCAATCCAAAACTCGCGAGGCCAGGGTGGAAAAATGTATGCAGCCAATTTTCAGCGGCAAGGGATTAAATGACTAGCGCATTCGAGAAGAAAATAACCTTGCACATGGTTTCCAGCCTGGACGGTTTCATTGCCAGGAAGGACAACAGCGTCTCGTGGATGGAGAGCCCTGGAAGCATCTACGAGGCCGGAGTTTCCATTTCGGAGGAAGAAATTGCGAGCTTCCTCAAAACGATTGACTGTTATGTGCTCGGTTCCCGCACCTATGAACACTCGCTCGAACTGGGCTGGCCGTATGGCGATGCTCCGGTCGTAGTGATAACGGGGAGAAAATTATCGTCGACAAAGAAGAACATCGAGTTTTATTCCGGCGATCTCAAATCGTTAGTTGACTTGAAACTCGCGCCTCGATATCGAAACATCTGGCTGGTCGGCGGTGCCATGCTGTGCCAGCGTTTTCTCGAACTCGGACTGGTCGACGAAATCAGGTTGACGATCGCGCCTGTTCTACTGGGCGACGGACTCCGACTGTTCGGTCCGCTGACGGAGAAGAGATGGAACTTGAAGAATGTTGTCCCTCACAAGAACGGCTTTGTTGAGCTAGTGTACTCCGCCGCTACCGCGTGAAGGCTCATCCCCCTGTCACACAATCAATGTTCACTCTCCTCGAGTAGCTCCGCCAGATACTGTTTCCACACGGCTGCGAGGGTGTGCGTGCCGTGACCCCGTGTCTGATCCGTTATGGGCAGCAGCACGAATTTTCCGTACTTCACTTTCTTGATCTCCCGTTCGGCAATCCCCAGCTCCGGCGGATTAACCTGATCATCGGCCGAGTTGATGAACATTACCTGCGCCTTGATCTGGTCGAGCTTCGACGATGGATCGTAATCGCGAGAAGCATCGAATGCGTAAAGCGTGTCATTCGGCTCCAGGCTCTTCATCTCATTGGCCATGAACGTTTCTTCGAACGCGTCCGCCTGATCGCGCGTGGGAAACTCCTTCTGCCATTCGAGCGGGCTGCTCACCAGAAACATGAAAACATTGATGGCGCCGCGCATCCCGAGTTGCGGAGGCTCTTTGTACTCTCCGCCCATCCATGCCGGATCGCTCCTGATCGAGTCCATGATCATCTTGCGCGCCGTGCGGTTCCGGCCGGCGATCTGCACAGGCAGGCACGCCAGAGGCATCACCGCGTCCATGAAGTCGGGATACATTTCTGCCCATACCCACGAATGCATGCAGCCCATCGAAGTGCCCATCACGAGTCGCAAATGATTCACCTTCAGCCCCTCGGTTAGCAGCAGGTGCTGCGCTTCCACCATGTCGTCGTAGTCATAATGCGGAAAGCGCATGTGCATGCCGTCGCTCGGCTTCGAAGAGTGACCGTGGCCGACAGAATCAGGAAGAATGACGAAATAGCGATTAGTGTCGAGAAGCTGTCCCGGACCAAACAGCACTCCGGCGAAACTCGGCCTCACGAATTGTCGTCCCGAGCCGGTTGTGCCATGCAGGATGATCACGGCATTCGTCACCCGCCCGGAAGGATCGGTCACAGCTTCGCCATAGGTCGCATAATGCAGCTTCAGATCCGGCAGCACTTCCCCCGAGCGAAAGTGAAAGTTGTGGGCGACGAAATCGCCTTCTGCCGGTTTAGCAACATCTTGAGCAATGCCGGGAATATAAGCAACACAAGAAGTCGCGAGGGCTAGAAGAAAGATCGGGAGTTTCATGATCGAGCAGCTTACGTCGGCCTTAGGTGTTTTCGCAAATTCCGCGGTTCGAAGCGTGAGTGGCACAGGCCCCGAGGCAATGCTTCGCTCCATCGAACCGAATCTCTTCGAGTGGATGTGCGATCGACCCTCGGAACTACAAAGCGAGAGCAATCTCTAAGGCTTCGAGGCGTTTGCCACCTCGAAACCATACCGCCTCAATGTGTCGCCAACAGAGGCGGTTTTGATGAATAACAAGAACTGCTTTGCCGTTTCCTTGTTCTTCGACGAGCTGAGGATCACGCAGGCTTGCTCGATGGGTGGATAGTCGGAAGTAGGAACTTCGAAGTAGCGCCCCTTGTCTCGCATGTTTGGAGACAACGCAAGTGAAAGAGCCACGATGCCCACGTCGGCCGATCCAGAGACGACGAAAGACGCGGTTTGGGAAATGTTTTCGCCGAGCACAAGTTTGTCTTTTACTTTGTCGTAAATCCCCTCATTCTGGAGTGCTGCTACTGCGGCTTGCCCATAGGGAGCATGCTGAGGATTCGCTACGGCAATCTTCTTGACGGCAGGATTCAGCAGCACTTGCAAGCCAGAGCTCACGTCAATTGGTGAGTCTTTCAGGACCCACACAACGATCTTGCCCTTGGCGTAATTGTAATAACTCCCCGGCTCCGTCAGTCCGGCAGCCTCCAGCTTTTTGGGGTAATCGAGGTTCGCTGAAAAGAACATATCGAAGGGTGCGCCGTTCTGAAGCTGCTGAAGGAAGGCCCCCGATGAACCGTAGATCACCTTTACTTCTTTTCCAGTTTGCTTTTGGAATTGCGCTGCGACATCTTGCATTGCGAACTGAAGGTCCGCTGCAGCGGCCACTGTAATGGATTGTGCCGCACCGAATCTACAAGCCGAGATGACCGCAATCAGCGCAATCAAACTTCCGGTTCGTATGCTCATTCTCTTCCTCATCGGGGTCTATAATCGCTGAATGCCAATCTCAGCCAGAAACAAGCTGCGTGGAATAGTCGAGGAAATCCAGCTGGGTGATGTCATGGCGCATGTCGTTGTGCGTGTCGGCGACAATCTCATTGAAAGCGCCATCACACGCCGAAGTGCCGACGAATTGAGACTCAAAAAGGGAGACATCGTGGTTGCTGTTGTTAAGGCAACGGAAGTGATGATTCAAAAAGACTGACTTCTAATGCACGTCTACGATCTTCAGTTTCGTGACTTGCCTTACCCAACGGGCCATTCTCTTCTCGTCGGGGATTACTATGCGGTAAGCCCCTTCTTTTGCGTCTAATGGTTGCCCGTCTTTCAAGAAGGCAAGCACAATCTGCCTGTCTGTGAAATCAGGGTCAATCTCAGGAAGGGCGATGACGGCTCGGTAGCCATCCGCAGCTTCCACTAGAAGACACGAAGCTAACCGGCTGCCTCGCAAAGAGTGTCCGAACTCCACTCCTGCTTTTTCGAGAACAGCCTTCAATGCTACGCCCTCAAATGTGACGGGCTTCTCCGAGTCGTGAGTGGTAATTTTGACGTGCGGCAAGGATTCGATGTCAGATTTCGCCAACACCGTCTGTTTCCCACTCTCCGTTTCAATCGTAAGTTGCTGGCATTGCGCGAGTGCGGCACTCAGCAGCAGACCGATCCATAAATGCAGAAGCCGTCGTTTTCTCATGCTTCAGACTCGCAAGATCATCACTTCTGTGGCTTTTATGAGGGCGGCGGCGGTCTGTCCTTTTCTTAGCTGCATTTCTCTCGCGGAATGCGCCGTTATGATCGACGTAATCTGCTGACCACCAATTGAAATTTTCACTTCCGCCATCAAACCACTGATCTGGACCGAATCTATCCGTCCCACAAGCTGGTTGCGGCCGCTTACGCGGCGGACCTGTTCTTTCCGCTGCTGCTCCGTTTTGCCCCGCGTTCTGAAGAGCAACCTGTCCACTTCGCCTTGCGGGATACGATGATGCCCTCCCGCCGTCTGAACGCTGCGAATCCTCTTTTTGTAAATCCATTGCTTGATCGTAGGGAAGCTGATTCCCAATTGCAGAGCTGCGTCGCGCAGCTTCAGCGGCCCCTCAGTATTCCGTTCGGATTTGCTGGTCCTCTGCATCGCGACGCAATCGTAACCACAACGAAATTCCCGGTCAACTCCGTCGCATCCGCATTAGTTTAATCTATGCGCGCATTGTAAAACACACTATATCGTACACTTATGGACAACAGAATCGTATCTCATGTACACTCTCCGATTCTGTCCCGAACGAGTGATCTGTCGATGTCGAAATGCGCAACGCTCACCCGTTGATCGCAGCGGCTGGTTTTGTATCAGATTGACGGACCCTCAGGAAAGGTGGTTCATCGTGAAACGCCCTGACCGCTCGCAGATCCTGTTCCGGTACGGGAGGAGACGGAACATTTTGACGCGCGCCGGCTATATTCCAACGGCTGGCACACTGCCGGTGACCCAGGCCTTCTTGTTGGTTGTGTGGCTTGCGATCGGGACGTTCCCCGCATGGGCCCAAACGGGAGGAGCAAGCCATTCCGAGCCCGACCCCTGCACGAGCGGCCACGAATTCGCCACCACCGATTGCACGCTGACTTGGCACGGCATCACAGTGTACGGGGCGTATGACATCGGCGTCGGCTGGGTCAGCCACGGCTTACCAGAGAATGGCTATAACTATGAAGGTGCCTCTCTGATAAATCGAAACGGCTATGAACATCGATTCCTCATCGCACCGAACAACCTGCAGCAGACAGGTCTGGGCATCAGGGGCAAGGAAGAGTTTGCCCACGGCTGGTCCATTGTGTTCAACGCCTCCACGGGCATTAATCCGCAGTCCGGCCTGCTCGCCAACGCGTCGGCCACCCAGACCATGAACAACGGCCTTCCCCGGAGCAGCTATTCGTACGTCGTCGACGGCGCGCGCGCGGGCCAGCCCTTCAACGACGAAATCTATGCTGGCGTATCGTCGACGCATTTCGGCACGATGACTTTCGGCCGGCAGCGCTCTCTCGGCACGGATGCGATGCTGCTTTACGATCCGGTTGCCGGCGGTTACGCTTTTTCGTACATCGGGTACAACGGCACCATGTCCGGCGGCGGCGACACCGAGGACAGCCGTTGGGACGACGCCGTGAAGTATCGCTTCGCCTATGGCCCGGTCCATTTCGGCGCGATGTATAAATTCGCCGATGGTTCTGGCGGCTGCTACTCGGGCTCCGCAACCTGGACCGCGACCACCTGTACGCCGGAATCGGCGCATAACAACGCCTATGGATTCGATCTCGGCGGAAACTCCGGCAAGTTCTCCGCCGACCTCGTCGCCCAACATTACAACCAGGCGATCAGCGTACTGAACCCCCTGCTGGGGCCTCAGAGTCTGAGCCCGGCCGGGCAATATCAGTCCACTACCGACAGCATTAATTCAAACCCCATCACCGGGACCAATCTGATCGACACAAGCAACACTGTCTACGGCATCGTGACCGACAACTACGGAATTATGGTCGCTGCCAAGTATGCGTGGGACCCATTCAAGTTTTTTGCCGGCTACGAATACGTCTGGCAGAATAACCCGAAGAACCCGTTGGGCGTTGGCGCCTCAGATCAGGGCGGCTACTTCATGAGCGGGGTCGAAGACAACAATCTTGATAATGAAAAGTTGGTGAATATCTGGTGGACGGGCGCGAAGTACACCTACCGCAGCAAAACCGACTTCACTTTCGCGTGGTACCAACAGCGGCAGAACGACTTCCGTTCTCCGCCGACCTGCTCGGTTGCAGCCGGTTTCCGCAGTTCCTGCGCGGGCACCCTCAATGAAGGGTCGCTCTATGCCGATTATCACTTCACCAAGCGTCTCGACGGTTTTGCCGGAATTGCGTATTCCTGGGTGACCGGTGGTCTGGCCATCGCCATTCCTCATGGTCCCGGCGTCCCCTATAACTCCGACAACAACTTTGCTCCGACAGTCGGTGTTCGTTTCGCCTTCTGATCGTTTTCCCCGGCCGCAATGGCCGAGTGAGAGCAGACCGGAAGTGCCCTCGGAACGATTCGTGAGACTGTTCTCGAGACCCAGCTCAGCGTGTCGAATTTCGATCTCGCTGCCGGGGCGGCGCCAACCCGCATCCGGTCCTCGGTGCCGCTTTAGCTTGCGCCAAGCTCGAATGGAACGTCGTGGCAATTCCTCAGATATTCGCACGCGCCCGTGAATAACGTTTTCGCGCGAGTCAAGCATTTTGCGAAGGCAGACCGGAACGCGCCACTGACCTGATACAAGATCTGCACATCGCCGCGTTCATTATTAAGGTTTTCCGTCGAACTCAAAGCCAGGCGGCGGCGTCTGGCATTGTACGGAGAGAACAGATGCAGGAATTCACCTGGCCCGGTCGCACGCTGGAGACCAAGTTGGCGTTCGATCTTGAAAAAGCTGCCCTCAGGCGTGAATTTGAACAGCGCCTCGAGGAGTGCGGCACGCTGGCGTTTCGAGTTGCGCGCGGAGTCTTGCGCAATGGCGCCGATGCAGAGGATGTGGCGCAGGAGGCAATGCTGCGTTCGTACCGTCGCTTTGCCCGGCTCCGCGATCCCTCGCGGTTTCGCGCATGGCTGGTTCGAATCAGCTTTCGTCTCGCGCTCGATCATGCGCGTTCCGCGCACCGCCGCCAACAGCGAGAAACCGCGTGGGTGATCGATCTGCCCAAGCCGACCGCGGAGGATATCGCGGCGTCGAACGAATTCGAGCGGCGCTTGCAGGAAGCGATGCCAGCACTGTCAGAAAAGTCACGACTCGTTTTGTTGCTCACAAGTATGGATGGTCGCTCCCTCGAGGAAGTGGCAGAGCTGCTACAGGTGCCAGTCGGGACCGTGAAATCGCGTCTGCATTCCGCACGGAAGCAACTTGCGGAGAAATTACGATGATCTGCAAGAAATCGATCGGCAAGAAAACGACCGGCGAGAAAATGATCTGCGACAAATACGAGAATGCGCTGCGGCGAGCGGCGGTACGCAATGGCGAACTGGATGCAAAGCTTGCACGGCACCTTGAGCGTTGTTCGACGTGCCGCACGGCTCTGTGCGCCGAGAGAGAATTTTTCGCGCGAATCGATAGTGCCCTCCGCGCGCAGGTGAACGAGGACCCAAGGCCTGGTTTTCTGCCCCAGTTGCGACTCATGCTTTCCAAGGAGCTGACGGCCCGGCCTCGATCGAACCATGTGTCGCACGCTGCGGGAGCAGCCTTGGCGCTCGTTCTGATCGCAATGTTCTATCCGCTGGTGAATGCGCGACAATCAGGCGTCCAAGTAAACCTGCAGACGCCCACGATTAGCGCGCTGCCGACTGTCGGAGTCACGCAATCTGCGCGCGCCAGTGAAGGTTTGGGAGTACGGCGCAGCCATCACGGCAAGCGCCCTTCAGTCCAAAGCGCAGGCCCCCGGGAACCGGAAGTCTTGGTGCCCCCGGATGAACAGAAAGCCTTTGCGCAATTCGTGGCCTGCGTGGCCGGGGGCGATGCCATGGTGGAGGCTGTAGTGAGTCCAGCGGCTGACAACCCCGTTGCCAGAAACATCGGGTTGCCGCACGTGGCCTCCATTGACATAGCAGCGCTCCAATTCCATGGGGCGAAACCAAGCGACTGGATGGCTACAACCGGCGAATCAGAGTGAGCGAGGAGGAAGAATGAGAAAGGCAGCGATGGCAGCATCCCTGGTTGCGGCGTTGGCGATGGCCATGCCGCGGTTGACCGCACAAGAGAAAGAGCAACCGAGGAGTGAAGACACGGCGACGGAAGCGCGCTCAGTGCAAGCGACGCCCTTAAAGATCGCCGTCACCTTTACGGAGTTTGAAGGCGACAAGAAGGTCAAGAGCTTGCCCTACTCGATGGTTGTGGGTGCGGACGGTAAGCCGCCAAAGTCGGTACTTAAGGTGGGGAGCCGCGTCCCGGTTTACGTGGGCAAAGAATATGGCATGCAATATCTCGACATCGGCACCAGCATCGATTGTCAGGCGTCTCCCGCGAACGACAACAGGTTCGACATCAAGCTGATTCTCGAGCGCTCGTGGGTGGAGGGCAATGTACCAGTCGCGGTTGATCCCGCTGCGGCTTCGCAATCCACCAGGCAATTCCCAGAACCGATTGTGCAGCAATTTAAATCAGAGTTAAGTCTGACACTGCGCGATGGCCAAACCGTAGAGAGCTCGTTTGCCACGGACCCCCTGAGTGGAAAAGTCTTCAAGGCCGAGGTATCACTCAACGTAATGAAATGATGAATGTTCTGACTGTCGCCGGACGTGTTTATCTACCCGCAAAACCTGGGTGGCGTAACGCCGATCACGGGGAGAGGATGTTTGTTCACCTTCGTCACAGTGTTTGAGATGGCTTTACTGACAGCTCACCGATAGCCGCCGCACTTCGCCATTCGTCCATCCGCTGCCGTCAGTGGGCAGGTGAGTAAAGTACACGTAGAAGTTCTGCCCCAGAATGTGCGGATCGTCGCCGAGTCCAACGGCAGTGGGATACGCGGCGATTGGACCGAACGTGCCAATATCGAACGGAGCGGTCCACTGGAGGCCGTCGATCGATTCCGCATACGCAAAATCGGTGTCGTCGGAGATGATCAACACATACCGCTCAAGGTCGCTGTTGTAATGAATATCGAGATAGCCGGTAAACGGCGCCTTGGGGATTAGATCCGTCGAAGCACCGCCGACCGCGGGCTGCAAATCCCATGTGCCATGGTAAAACTTCTCGAAAGTCACCGTGTGTGGCGGCGACGAGCCAAACGCCGCCTTCAGCACGGCGGAAACCGATGCCCGCGCAACCGCAACGTTGTTGGTGGAACTTCCAATATGCAGCGTTCCGTTCGCGATCCAATCTGGAAAGTACAGATAGAAATACTTTCCATCCGGAGACAGTACCAGCGGGCCGTCGCCGATCTCGAATCCATCCAGACCCGGCGCATAGGACTGATTCAAGCGAATGATCTCGCCCAAATCCGTCCAGTGCAGGCCGTTGTCGGTCGAAGCCGCCAGTCCCAGCGCCGCATACAACGCGTCATTCGGAAGCTCGGCGTGATAGGTCGCGAGCAAGTTCCCCGCTCCGGGCATGCCGTCCGGGACCTGAAAGACTGGACCTCCGCCCATGTAGCCGTAGCTGGGATAATTTGGGTTCACGGAGGGATCGGGGTTCGGGGAGACGCTGACGTCCTGAGGAGCAGCTGACCCAAGCGGGTTGTCGAGCGTGCCGACCGTCCTAACGAACGAACCGGACTTGTTGTTGCCGACCCAATGACCGTTCCACAGCTGGCGATAATGCGCTCCACCATCGCTGCCAAAGAATTCGTATCCGCTCTCCGTCTTGATTACACCTAATGGCGTGTCCGGCCAATCAAAGCCGCCGACACCATCGGTGAGCGGGGGCTGCGCCTTCTGTCCGGCGGAGTAGCGCTGCGCAGGAGAAACGACCAACTCGTTGGCGGTAACCCTTGGAGTACAGAGCGGCGTGATGCTTTGCGCGCTGGCTGCGGCAGAAGCGGCTGCGATTACCAGACAGACAAACGTTGCGAGGTGAGCGTGGCGCGTCATGGTGAACTCCGTTCGGATTGAACCCACAAGCCAAAGGGAAGTCGCGGCAGAAATACGGTTTTGGATGCACGCTCAAAACCCATGCCGGGAGATTCTGCAATAGAAATGTTTCGTCAACCTCCCCAAAGCATCGCACTGCGAGAGTTGGACTGGCAACCGACTGCGCTATGCTTCTAACCGGCAATCGACGTCGTTTAAACATGGAGGCGTTGTGTTTAGACGTACGACGTATCAGCAAGGCAGTCTCAAGCTCGAAGAGCGCAAGCGTGGGTCACACGCGAGGCGGAAAATCTACCTTTCACGTTCGGCATTCCTACTATTGGCGGCGTGGCGGCGGCGTTTTGAAAAGTACGAAAACGCAAGCATCCGTGAAGCCACTCCCGATGCACTTATCTTTGAAGATGGGCTTGCAGTGGAGAGCGCAAAGTAAGCGAATACGCCTACAAACTTCGTGGTTCCCGCCCCGACGCTACGGTGGTCGCAGAGCGACCGATCTGGCAGTGGTTTTGAAGAGAAAAATCCGGCCGGCATTCGAGAAGCTTGGGATCACCGGAGTCGGCTGGCACACGTTCCGGCACATGCTTGGAACCCCGCCAGCGGAAGTGAGCGAGCATCGGTTGGCGATCCGCAACTACTTGCGTAACTCCAACCTCAGCGTGACCAGCAAGTATCTGCAAGCGGCATCGAAGACAGAGCGGGACGCTCAGGCGAGACTGGTCGAGACGATTCTGCCGATGCATCTGCTGCCGGGGAAACGACCGAATCGGTTGCACCCTAATTGCGCCCAGATGGCAAAAGTGCCCAAGCTGCAAGCCATTGAAAAGAATGGCGGGGACGACGGGACTCGAACCCGCGGCCTCTGCCGTGACAGGGCAGCGTTCTAACCAACTGAACTACGTCCCCACTCGCCAAATCAACAAGATGCGCAATCGCCAGTGTTTATGCGGCTCTGCGCAATGTGCATAAAATGCCCAGATTGCTCAAACCGACCCGGATTGTCCGTATTCTGGTTTGAACCGCCCACAAACCGTGGCTTCACTCTGCGCCTTAGCGATGTGCAAACAAGCTTGCGCGGCCCATTGCAAACGATCCAAGTTGTCACCACTTTGGATCCCAGCGCAAAGCACAGAAATATCCTAACAGCTCCTCCCAGAACGCGAAAGAGCAGCCGGACCAAACACTATTTCGGATGACGAGCGATCGTGTTTGTTCCGTGCGGTCATGCCTCCTCTTCTGCCAAGCAATCCCTATTCGGGCGGACGACATTGATAGCGGCGGCATGAAGCGAGGTTTCGAGTTGTGAAAAGCTAAGGGTTGCGCCACCTTGAATGCGGTAACTAACAGGCTCCGCACCCAAGATCGCCGAAACGAGGATTAGCGCAGCGCCTTGCTCTCTTGGTCTTAGCTGTCATGACATAATCGCATGCCCTTTACCGTCATGACGGTATGTTCCTCCGGGAACATTTTCCGTTGGTTCGATGGATTGAGACAATCTGCGGCGCGGACTTTGGATTCCAAAAGCCGAAGTACGATTCGGCGTCTTCCGATTTCCTTTCAGGTTGCATTTCTGTGGGCTGGAAGCTTATCGCCAGGCCGCCTCGTCGTTTCCCGAAAGTGCCCGGTCGAGGTATGTGGCGGCGCTGATCAGCGCGAGATGAGTGAACGCCTGCGGAAAGTTCCCGAGATGTTGTCCGTTGGAACCGAGTTGCTCGGAATAGAGGCCGAGATGATTGGCATATCCCAAGAGCTTCTCAAACAGCAGTTGTGCTTTTTCCAGATCGCCAGCACGCGCGAGGCACTCCACATACCAGAATGAGCACGCGGTGAAGTGTCCCTCACCATCCGGGAGGCCATCCACTTGAGTACGTTCTACGTCGTAACGGCGGACAAGAGTGTCTTCGACGAGAGTTTTTTCTAACGCTTTCAGAGTCGAGAGCCACATCGCATCGACGGGGCTAATGAACCTCATCATCGGCATCAGCAGCGCGGACGCGTCCAAATCATTGGTGCCTTTGGATTGGACAAAAGCCTGCAGTCCCTCGTCCCAGAAGTTGGTGAAAATGTCGTTTTGAATCTCGTCTCGAATCCGTTGCCATTCCTCGAGAGGACCCGAAAGCGAGCGTTTTCTTGCCAGCCGCAAAGCACGGTCGAAGGCAACCCAGCACATCACCCGAGAATGCAGGAACTCTCTCGCCCCGCCGCGAACTTCCCATATCCCTTCGTCGGCGCGACGCCAGTTTCTTCCCAGCCATTCCAGCACGCGCTGAACATCTTGCCATCCGGCATGCGAGATGGGGTCGCCGTATTTATTGGCGAGGTAAATGGAATCCATCATCTCGCCGTAGATGTCGAGTTGAAGCTGCTGGTAGGCGGCGTTTCCGATGCGTACCGGTCGAGAATTCTCGTAGCCGGAAAGATGGTCCAAGGCCAATTCGTCGAGCTTTTGGCGCCCATCTGTCCCGTACATGACTTGCAGGGGTCCGCGCTCGGCGTCATCGCTCAATCGCCCTTTCAGCCAGCCAATGAAAGCCTCGGTTTCCTCGAGAAAACCCAGCCGAATGAGCGCGTACAGTGTGAAGGTGGCATCGCGCAACCAGGTGAAACGGTAGTCCCAGTTGCGCACGCCACCAATTTTTTCCGGGAGTGAGAAGGTGGGCGCGGCAATCAGTGAGCCGTGTTCGCGGCTTATGAGCAGTTTCAGCAGCAAAGCCGAACGCTGAACCATTTCGCGCCAACGGCCCTTATATTTCGATTTCGCAATCCACGCTTTCCAGAATCGAACGGTCTGCTGAAAACGGAGGTCGATGACCTGCATTTCAGGTGGTTCTCCCTGGGGGCGAGGTCCGCTCAGGACGAAGGTCGCGGTCTCATCGGCCTGCAGCGTGAAGTGCGAGCAAACATCCTCGGCTTGTGGCTGCAGGGCGGCGGTGGAATAGAGGGTCATGGGTGGGCAAGCGTCGTCGGCTGGGAAGAACCTTGCGCAGCGGTCGGTCACTTCTGTTCGGTGCATCGAACTTGCATAGTTGAATCTTGGCTGGCAATCCATGGTGAAAGATACACTGCCCCGGATTACCTTCACGATGCGCACAATTTCATTGGGTTGTTGGGCTTTGGTCTCCATCGGCATGAAGTCGGTCAGCTCGGCGACACCTTCATCCGCAAGAAAGCGCGTAATCAGGATGTTCGTCTCCGGCAAGTAGAGCTGACGAATTCGCATGCCCGTCAGTTGCGGCTCGATCTGAAAACGGCCTCCCTGCTTGTCATCCAGCAGAGAGGCAAATACGGTTGGGGAATCGAAGTTGGGATAGCAGAGAAAATCAATGGAGCCGTTAATGCCGACCAACGCGATCGACTTCATGTTGCCAATCACGCCGTAATTTTCAATCGGCTGGAAGGTCATAGATCAGAGAATGACCATTCGCCACCTTTTGATGCAAATTATTCGGCGGTGGAGGTGCGTCAGATTTTCAGTGGGAGGGATGGCTGAAGAATGAACGATGGTGGGCAGTGCAGGACTCGAACCTGCGACCTCCTGCTTGTAAGGCAGGCGCTCTAACCAGCTGAGCTAACCGCCCCGCGAATATTGCGGATGTTCTATCGTCGCGCGAGCCCGAGCCCGAATAGGCTTTCGAGACGGACTCCTTTGAGTATACGCGAGCGGCCGGAATGCGCGAAAAGCTGCTCGCAGTATAGACTGCCAGCGTGCGGCGGCTGATCATCAATGCCGATGATTTTGGTTTCACCTCGGGGGTGAACCGGGCAATCGTCGAGGGGCACACGCGTGGTGTGGTGACGTCGTCTACGTTGATGGCGACGGGTGGGGCGTTCTCTGAAGCGGTGGAACTCGGGAAAACCGTGCCGCAGTTGAGCGTCGGATGCCATGTTGTGCTGATCGATGGCGAACCGGTGCTGAAGAGCTCCGAGATTCCTTCACTTGCGGAGGCCAATGGCTCGGGGCGGTTTCGCGATGGGCTGAAGTCGTTTGCCGCACGCGCGCTGCTGGGAAGGATCAATCCCAATGAAGTTGAGGCGGAAGCGGAGGCGCAGATTCGCAAGCTGCAGGGCGCAGGCATTGCGGTCACGCATTTTGATGCGCACAAGCACACGCACTTGTTTCCCAGGATTCTGCGTCCGGTGTTGCGGGCGGCGGCGGCGTGCGGCGTGGGTGCGGTGCGAAATCCGTTTGGGCCCCGGCTGCCGTTGCGGTCACAACAACTTATGGCGCGGCCGAACCTGTGGATGCGGTATGCCGAATTGAATGTCTTGAGCCCCTTGGCGGCGAAATTCCGGGCAGCGGTCGACCGCGAAGGTTTTATAACGCCGGATGGAACTCTGGGGATCGAGGTCACGGGCGCGCTCGACGAAAACCTGTTCTATGCGATTGCCCGGAGCATCCCGGAGGGGACGTGGGAGTTCGTGTGCCATCCGGGGTATAACGATGCGGATCTACAAGCGGCGAGCACGCGATTGCGTGAGTCGCGGGAAACGGAGCTGCGAGTCCTTACTCTGCCTGCAGCGCGGGATCTTCTGGCCAAAGAGGGCGTCGACTTGATCTCCTATCGCGAATTGCGGGCGTGATGTACTCGAGCGTGGGCGGTGCGTAGGGCGCTCAACGTCCGATAACGGTCGGCCAAGGCATCCTGAGTGCCGCGAAACGGGGTGTATTCAGGTACTCTGGTAATATTCCACGTTTACTTTCAGTTAGTATGATGGTTTCCAAATAGCCGCTTTTTCGGGCGGGAGGTTGGTCGTTGATGTCGGCCCAAGGGTCAGCGCCGCGCGCCACTCTGGACTTGAAGGTACGCGTGTGG